>CALMWI010000368.1 GCA_937873545.1 uncultured bacterium
CAGATTCGAAAATGATAAGGAAGAAAACTGAAACCGACATCAGCTCCCAGAACACTAGAAAGCTGATCCCTTCGCGGAGCATCGTGACCATAAGCAGAGAAATGTGCAGAATAAGAAAATTAAAATAATGCCATGCCATTTCAAGTCTTGTCTTATCGCGAAGATAAGGTTTCAGATAACCTTTCGCGTATAATGCGCCCGTAATCACGGTAACATTTATCACGAAAATGAAGAAGGCGGAAAGACTGTCTATCACCAGGCTTACATCATTTCCGAATAATTTAAAAATGTAAATGTTAAGAGGTTCAATTCGGTTGAAAGACAAATACATCAGATAACCGGTCAAAGCCGCTAAAAAAATCTGGGTTCCGAGCATCAGGTAGTACTGGGATCTTTTAGGTAAAGCAAAAATTCCGAGAGCTGAAAAAGTTATGATTATGAAGATAATTTCTTTCATATTATCATTTACCTAAAAGCCTCAATAGTCCGTTTATAAAAGTTAGCGGATGAGCCGGATTACCGGGAACATAAAGATCAACAGGATATTTTTCGAGGAATTTCCTGTTCACAGCAGGAGATTTAGCGAACATTCCTCCTGAAATGGCGTCCGTCCCGACAAGAATAATGATCTTCGGGCCGGGTGTGGCATCCCAGCAGATCTGTAAAGCTTCGGACATGTTCTCGGTAATAGGTCCTGTTATAACGATCCCGTCGGCATGTCTGGGCGAAGCTACGAATTCTATTCCGTATCTTCCCATATCGAAATTGACATTTCCTGCAGCATTTAATTCAAATTCGCAGCTGTTGTCACCGCCGGCTGAAACCTGCCTGAGTTTAAGAGCATTTTTAAAAAGTTTTCTGATTTCCGGCCGGACAGAAGTTTCGCTGAACTTTATTTCCGTGTCACCTTTTCTAACGATAAGGTTATTTTTATCATTTGTTGAAATCTTATAATCGTTCGTAAAATCGATCTTGTCCGGGCATGAGAGAGCGCATTCTTTACAAAATACGCATTTCCCGATATCTATACCGAATCCGCCTTCAGTAACTATCGCATCGGACGGGCACAGTTTTATGATTTTCTCTATTTCCGGATCAGCCGGATCTTCTTTGATCAAAGGCCTTCCTCTGAACAGAGGAGTAAGGACTGCTTCCTTAAGATCCGGAACATATTGTATCCCGTGCTGTTTTAATATTTTGAGTTCTTTAATTATCATATCAGTCTCGTTTTAAAGATCATAGCCGCAGTAGCTTAAATTAAAGCTTTTATTACAGATCGGAAAGTCCGAGATTTCCTGATCTCTTACCGCCAGTGCAAGCGCGAACCAGTTGTGCATCGAAGGATCATTGATCTTATAATGCAGAATCTTACCTTTTTCATCAGTAACTGCAAAATGGCACAACTCGCCTCTCCATGCTTCTACAATTGATGCGGAGTATCTGTTAGGCTTAAGTTTGTAACTATAATCAGGTTTTAAGTATGTCTTAGAAGTCCTTTCCAATTTCTCGAGAAGCTCGAAAATATACTTCACTGATTCTTTTACTTCAAGATATCTGAGCATACCACTTGCGAGAGCATCTCCCGATTCCTGAATAAAGATCTGCGCCTTATGAATTCTATAAAATTTGAGCACCCGTTTGTTTTGAAATGTTGTGAATTTAACCTGGAGGAACCATGAACTACATCTTGTCTGAAAACTCGGTATCGTTCGTTCTCAATTCAAAGACCCACATCATCAAGCGGTCAGATTCCAATTTCCACCCCGCTATTGGAATCATAT
>CALMWI010000369.1 GCA_937873545.1 uncultured bacterium
CACAGGTGCATTTCCGGACGCGCCCTATCTGCCTGTTCCCCTCGCCCTCCTGATCAGAACCGTTTCCGCCTGAGCGTCGAGATGATGGGCAAGCGCAAGCTTCGAAAATCCGTGACCCCGGGTCAGCGCCGAGAAATAGCGATACCGAAGCTCGCGTCCCGCTTCTTCGACAGTCATACCGGCTGCAGCTGCGTAAGCGGCCGCGTCCGCCGTACCGCTGAAAAACGGAATTTCATACTGCTCGCAGAAATTTCGGGTCAGCTGCCGGTCCTCCTCCGCTTCCCTGCGGATATTATGATTCAAATGTGCGCACGCGATACTGATTCCCAGTTCCTCACGGTGCAGATACAAAAAAAATAGAAGGGCCAGCGAATCCGCACCGCCCGAAACACCGACCAGAACCGAATCTCCGGGCAGAATCATCTCCTGCGTGCGGATTGTTTTCGAAATATTCTGATCAAAGCTCTGTTTCATGGTAGTACGGCGATTCTGCCGGCCTTTCTGAGATCCTCACATCCGAACCGACGGTTCGGAAATATTATCGTATTTTTTGTAAAAAAAATGGTGGTCGCTATAGGGCTCGAACCTATGACCCCCTGCTTGTAAGGCAGGTGCTCTCCCAGCTGAGCTAAGCGACCACACTTGGTGGTTCAGATCTGCATCTGAATAAATGGTGACCCCTGAGAGAATCGAACTCTCGTTACCGCCGTGAAAGGGCGGTGTCTTGACCGCTTGACCAAGGGGCCGAAAATGGTAGCGGCGAACAGAATCGAACTGCTGACACTGCGGGTATGAACCGCATGCTCTAGCCATCTGAGCTACGCCGCCATAAAAATGGTTGCGGAGGCAGGATTTGAACCTACGGCCTCCGGGTTATGAGCCCGACGAGCTACCAAGCTGCTCCACTCCGCAAAGATAATATATTATGATGGCAAAAGCCAGCATTTAATTTGTTGGTGCCGGAGATCGGGATCGAACCGATACGATCAATAAAGATCACAGGATTTTAAGTCCTGGGCGTCTGCCAGTTCCGCCACTCCGGCGTCTTTAATGATCCCCGCATCTCAGGGACAAGTGTTATTATAAGGGCTCCAGGAAAGAATGTCAACGGTCTGACAAAACTTTTTTCAAAATTTATCAGACCGCGTGTAAGTTTGTAAAAATATTAGCCCGCTGAAAAGAAAAGCAGTATTGTAATAAGCTACTTTCCCTGACTCAAAAACCGGGTATAAGCGGCCCCTTCCATATTATCATAATCGCATACGGTAAAGAAATCCCTGCCGGAAGCCTTCAATACTGCCTTGACGATTATCGCGCCCGCAAGAATTATATCGGCCCGTTTCGCTTCCAGTCCCGGAATAGTCTGCCGTTCTTCAAGATTCTTCGAGGCCAGATCCGAGATAATCCCGTCGAGCTCCTTAACTGTGATCACACTGTTGTGGACCTTAGAGGAATCATAGATCATCAGTCCCTGATCGATCGTTGCAAGCGAGGTAACCGTACCGCCGATCCCGACAAGCTTGAAGGGTTCCTCTTCGTTGAAATGAAATCCCGCCAGTGCGCTTTCGATCTGGCTGCAGGCCTGTTCGAACAAAGCCTTCATTTCCTCTTCAGTCGGCGGATCCTGGGCAAAATATTCTTCAGTGGAACGGACACAACCGAGATTCAGGCTGATCATATCGGTAATTTCCGTCTTGCCGTAAATCATCTCGGTACTGCCGCCTCCGATATCAAATACGAGACCCGATCCCTTACAGCACTGTGACACGCCGAGAAATCCATACTGAGCCTCTTCAACGCCGCTGAGGATGTCGATATCAATGCCGGTTTTTTCGCGGATCAGAGCCAGAAATTGAGCCGCATTCGCGGCATCCCTTAGAGCGCTCGTTCCATAGGCGTAAATTTCCTTCACATCGTAGTCTTCGGCGATCCCTGCGAATTCCGTGGCTGCCTCGAGATTTCTTGCCATCGCGTCTTCACAGATCATCCCCGATTTTCCCACATTCTGTCCGAGCCTCGTGTATCGCAGACTCCTGTTAACCTGAAACAGACTTCCCTTTTTACCGCGGCGGAATATGAGCATCCGTATCGAATTCGAGCCGAAATCGATCACCGCATAATTATTTTCTTTCTTCTTAATCATCGCTATTCTGTTCCTTCACCCGCTGTGTCAGTCTGCTGCGTACTGTCGGCAGAATCGGAGTTCGCCGTATCCGCCGATTCCGTATTATCTCCGCTGTCGGTATTCGTCGTTTTAAAAGAAATTACCCTGATACGGTTCGCGGCCA
>CALMWI010000370.1 GCA_937873545.1 uncultured bacterium
CGATGGATCAGGCTGAGCTTGCGCTTGGCGGCAGACTATATGCAACAGACGGCATGAGTACGGAAATCAACATAGGGATATTTAAGGATTTCTTTCTTGGAGTAAGTTACGGCGGTTCAAATATAATAGGAAGCCGGAAACCTGTATGGAACGGAAATCCGGGCGTAAGGCTTCAGTACAGACTTCTGCCTGAAGACTATTACTACCCGAATATCTCACTTGGATTCGACAGTCAGGGCTACGGGGTCTGGTTCGATGATCTAGAACCTGACAGATATCAGATAAAATCAAAGGGCTTCTTTTTTGTTTTAAGTAAAAACTACTTTGTCTCCGGAGGAGACCTGGGAACTCTCGGTCTCCATATAGGAACAAATTACTGCGTGACTGAAGAGGCTGTTCCGGGAGATGATAATATTAATGCTTTTCTAGGGTTTGACAAGAGCCTTATGAAAAACATGAACCTCCTGTGCGAATACGACTTTGCTTTTAATGACAATTCTGACAGTTCCCCCACAAGGGATAAAGGATATTTAAACATCGGGCTGCGCTGGTCATTCAGCAACGAACTGCATCTTGAGTTCGACATGAAAGATATTCTCAGAAACCTTGATGGCTCGGACAACTTGAGCAGAGAACTTAGAGTGATATACAATACTACTTTTTTTGCAAAATAATAATTTTACGGAGTCAATGAAATGGATCTGAAAAAATTTTATTCCGGGCTGAACAGCAAGTATGCCAAAAACTACGAAAAAGACATTCTAAAGATCAAAGCTGCAAATAAAGAATTATCTTCTGTTAGCTCCAAAGAAGGAAACTTTCTTTTTAAGATCTCCGGTGTGATACTTTATTTTTATAAATTCGAACAGAGAATTGATGACAGATATTTTCTTGATAATTCATTCGCAAAGATTAAAAAGGAATTCGATGAAATCTCAAATGAGATCAATCCAAAGAATTACAAAACATCCTACCTTAATCCCGACCATTCTGCTAAGATCTTCGGAGATAAGATCGGCAGGATCGCATATGTGATATATTACTTTTTCAGACAGTACCGTTCTTTTGCTTTTGAGCATAAGATCTTTCATATGGAAAGATACAACAGGCTGTTTCTGGAAATGTATGCCCAATATACTCAGAAGAAAAAATTTACTGAAAAATTCCTTAAAGACCTTGTAGCCAAGTATGAAAAAAGGTACGATATTGATGAAACGCTTCTGGTTTACAAAGAGATGTTCGGGAAAGAATACACTCACTTTAAGGAAATTATTTTAAATTCAGATCCCAAAGATTTGAGATACCTTTACAGGTACAATATTAATATTACTGAGAATGAGATCAAAACAGCTGAATTCTTTAAAAACTATTCCAAGAAAAAACTTGATATTCTGGCGAAACAGATCGCTAAAGCTTATGAGCAGGGTTTTGTCAACGGAGGTAAGGATCTGAGCATAAAATCATCGGTCATGATCAGGTTTAGCGCTGGGCAGGAAGAGCTAATTAAAAGGCTTATCCACTTCTTACAGAAGGATTATGGTTTGGATTCAATAGTTGGAAGTCCCTCAACCACTCCGATAAACAAGCAGGTTTCTCATGATCTTAAATTTCAGAACGCTGTGTTCTTCAATAAAGACTATGCCGATAAAAGACTTGAGCTTATGAATCAGGTTTACAAGAAAATAGAAGATGATACCGACGCATATTCAGGAATTATTCTGGTCGAGAGTTTTGGAGAAAAACCTTTCTCTCCTGAAACAAAAAAAACTGCCTGGTCTTATACACCCGAACAGCAGAAAGACTTTCAGTATTTTATGAATAAGAGTATGCAGTTGAGGCAGAAGTATATTCCTAGAACAGAGAACAGTTTCTGTATTATTGCATTCCCTTCACCTGAGATCGGAAAAGATTTTGAGAAAATATTCGAGGATATTCTTGAGGTCAATATGCTTGAAAGCTCAAAATATGAGGAAATTCAGAAACACATTATTGACGCGATGGATAAAGCCGACCATATTCATGTTAAAGGTACAAACGGTAACCTGACAGATATTAAAATAAAGAATCAGTTACTTAAGAACCCGAAAAAACAGACTAACTACTGCAACTGCGGAGCTGATGTGAACATACCTGTCGGCGAAGTATTTACAAGCCCTCAGTTAAAAGGAACGAACGGTACGCTGCATATTAAAGAAACATTCCTTAACGGGCTGAAATTCAAAGAGCTCAGGCTGGATTTTAAAGACGGATTCATATCTGACTACAGCTGTAAGAACTTTAAAAACAAGGAAGACAATAGAAAATTCATTGAAGAAAACCTGATTTTTCCGCACAAAACACTGCCGATCGGCGAGTTTGCGATCGGAACTAACACATTGGCTTATACAGTAGCAAAAAAATATGATATTCTTGAAGTCCTGCCTGTGCTGATAATCGAAAAGATGGGTCCTCATTTCGCTATCGGCGATACCTGTTTCTCACATGAGGAAGACAAAGCCACATATAACCCGATCGACAATAAAGAGATCACTGCAAGAGACAATGAAATGACCCTGAACCGGAAGAAAGATCATTCTAAAGCATATACGGGCGTTCATACAGATATTACGCTTCCTTACGAAGATATCGAGTTCATTTCAGGTATAGCAGAGGACGGCAGACATATCGACATTATAAGGAACGGAAGATTTGCTGTGCGCGGTTCTGAAGAATTGAACATCCCGCTGGATAAAGCAGGAATTTAAAATATTACTCGAGTTTTCCCGTGAAAACTCTGTTGTTTCCGGAATAATCCCTCATGATTTTGATATCTTTGAGGGATTTTTCAAATATGTTTCTTACGCTTTCAGCCTGATCATAGCCGATCTCCAGAAACACAGATCCGCCCGTGTTTAATATCTCCGGTATGATCTCATTTATCCTCCGGTAAAAAGTCAGACCGTCTCCGCCATCGGTCAATGCTCCAAGCGGTTCAAAATCCTTTACCTGCTTATCCAGCGATCCGATCACCGTTTTTGAAATATACGGTGGATTTGATATTATCACATTGAACTTTGAATCCGGAAACTTTTTCAAAATATCCATATTTATAAATCTGATTTTTTCTGCTACACCATTCAGCTTAGCATTTGAAGCTGCAAGCTTTCGCGCCTGATCAGAAATATCGCATGAGATTATATTTACATTCTTACACTTTTTAGCCAGCGAAATGCTTATGCAGCCTGAACCTGTTCCTATTTCGAATATGCTTAAGGGTTTATCTGCAATATATTCTACCGCTGTCTGAACCAGAATTTCTGTGTCGCTACGCGGGATGAGAACTGACTGATCGACGGAAAATTTTAAACCATAGAATTCCGTTTCGCCTAATATATATTGTATGGGTTCATGTTCTGATCGCCTTTTTAATAAAGCTCTGATCTTTGATATTTCTTCTTCAGTAAGAACTCTTTCGAACTGAAGATATATGTCGAGTCTTTTAATATTCAAAACATAGGTGATTATCAGCTCTGAACTGAGCCTTGGTTCATCAACACCTTTTTTCTTAAGGTGTTCAACTGAAAGATTCAGTATTTCTAGCAGGGTTTTCAATTATTTGATTTTATGCTTTGAAATAATTGCTTTAAAATTATCGCAGATTTCTTTAAAATCGCGCTCGAAGATCGTCCGTACGCTTAAATAATACTTTTCTTCATTTATGTATCCGAAAACAGGCACATTTGAGATCGTTCTCATTTCGTCAGACAGTTTGCTTACGCTTATATCTTTCTGTCTGAAAGATAAAGCTATTCCCTTCAGTTTTTCGGTTGGAAGCGTTCCTGATCCTGCCTGATCTAATACTTCTTCTATTTCCACATTCCAAGTTTTCGGAGTAAGCTTTATTACTTGATTTCTGAGCAACTCAGCTTTTATTCTAAGTGAATCTCTTCCTTCTGACAACAGCTTCAAAGTAAGATGCCCGCTTTTGACCGGATCATTTGTGAGGAAATATTTCAGCGTTTCTTCTAGAAGAGCAAGCCTGACTTTGTCTGTTCTTAGAACTCTCATCAGCGGGTTTTTCTTTACTTTCTCGACAAATTCTTTTTTACCTGCTATTATTCCGCATTGCGGACCTCCGAGAACTTTATCTCCGCTGAATGAGAAAAGGTCAACGCTTTCCTTAACAGCTTCAAGTACAGTAGGTTCATGAGGTAATCCGTATTTTTCAAGATCTTCAAAAATGCCTCCTCCCAAGTCATAATAAAAAGGAATGTTGTGCCTCTTGGAAAGTGCTGAAAGGTCTTTTAATTCAATTTCCTCTGCAAATCCGTTTATCTTATAATTTGAAGTATGAACTTTGAGCAATGCTCCGGTTTTTGAAGTTATTGCCTCTTCAAAATCTGATGCTTTCGTTTTGTTTGTGGCACCGACCTCGATCATCTTTGCGCCTGATTTTTTGATTATATCAGGCATTCTGAACGATCCGCCTATCTCTACAAGCTCTCCCCTTGAAATTATTACTTCCTTCTTAGAGGCGAGAGTATTTATGCAGATCATAACAGCTGCCGCGTTGTTATTAACTACTGTCGCAGCCTCCGATCCTGTGATTATGCTTATAAGATCGGATATTTTATCTTCTCTTCTTCCCCTTTTTCCTGTAGCAAGATCGGTCTCAAGTGAGCAATACCCGTGCAAAATACTTTCTGCATTAGTAATGGCATTTTCTGAAAAAGGGGCTCTCCCAAGTCCGGTGTTTAGAACTATTCCTGTTCCATTCACAACTCTTGCCGTAAAAGGGTTGAATTTATCTTCGATCTTATCAGCCATTTTTGGTATCAGATCAGCCGGCACTTCTTCAATTTTTCCTTCCAGAATTTTTTTCCTCAAAGCATCAAGCTCAGTCTGAATTAACTTTACCAGTATTTCATTCTTATACTTGATCTTGAGGTCGGAAAAACAGCTGTCGTTAAATACTTTATCAACTTTAGGTATTTTCTTAAGAATTTCATTCATAAAAGAATCATATACCCCAGTTTTTATTTCGTTTTTCGAGTATGTGAGCTTCTCTTTTATTTTTTAACAGCTCTCTATGTTCGTTCGTGTCTTTCTTCAGTCCGTCCAAGACGTTTTGAATACCGTTAATCTTGCTTGAAAAATAATCAAGATATTTATCTTCAATTATTGAATTTTCAAGGTTGTATGCTCTATCCAGAGCTTCTTCCAGTTCTAATCCGCTTTTTTCTGCTTTTTCGGTCAATCCCTGCAAGTTTCTTATAGAAATCTTCAGCGTTTTTTCTGAAAAATGATAATCCGTAAAATCGATCGACCCTTCATATACATTGTCAAGAATTGATCTTACCCATTCGGCATGCTTTCTTTCCTCCCCGTATAAAAAACCCCAAATTTCGCATTCCGGAAATTTAACCGCATAAGCTGCATAAAGATCCGCCAAAGCTTCTTCGTGCAGAGCCAAAAGCTCGATCACTTCAAGTTTTTCATCAAAATTAGACATTTTACCTCCCTGTCAAAGATAAAAAAAGCCCGCATCTGCAGGCTTTCTTTATTTGATTCATATTTTATTTAGCGGTATCTCCAGTCTTGTTTACCTTAATTAATTTTGATCTTGCAGTCGCGCCGGTACCAACATTCCCGCCTACTATAAATCCTCCGTCAGTACACTGAAGAACTTTTACGCCAACATCGGAACTGCCTGCTACACCTAAATTTTTCTCCCATAATAATCCTAATTTG
>CALMWI010000371.1 GCA_937873545.1 uncultured bacterium
TCACCAGTATGATCGACAAAAGGCACTTCTGATGGATTCGAATCTTCGCTGCAGCCGGTAAAAATAATTCCTGATATTATCGCAATTATCGAAAACAGAATACTTAGCTTCAAATATAAATATTTCATTCAACTTAACTCTTTTATTTATACTTTAATACCAGACAACTCCGAGACCGACACTGAGCATAAACGGGGTCTCATCTGTTTCCGGCACAACAAAACCGCTTATTGAAAAATGAGCTTCATCGGCAAGTTTATCCGCAAGTGCTCCGAAAGAACCGGCATCTATCGTCCACTGAAATCCTCCCATATTAAATGCCGTTGTAGGATCCATTTCATAGAATGTCCCGTCAACTTCATATGATCCGAGAGACATCACAAAATTCGGCTTCCAGTACAGTCCGAGCATAAGTCCCTTCCATTCTTCCTGCGTAAAATACCTTCCGAGACCGAAAGTGTAACCGAGAGGAACTGAAATCTCATAGTTCAGCATGGTCATATTCATTTCCATAGTTTCATAGTACCAGCCGTAGTAAATATCATACATCAGATATTCCATATCCATGCTTCCGAAAGTGATGTTGAAAGAACCCATTGCACCCATGGAAAATGCCGTCCACATATTTTTTCCTTCATCGTAATTAGGCGGTTTTACCCATTTCATAGTTGCCGAGTAAGTCATACCGAAACCGTTCATAGTAAAATCCGTGTCCCCCCATTCCATGCTGGCAAAAGTATAGTTCGCTGTAAATCCTTTTCCCTTTAGTATCCCGCCGTCTTCTATCCAGGCTCTTCTGGTCGCGTCTGATTCAAGGGTCTGATAGTAATCAACGCTCAATTTTCCGGTTTTCTTATTCAAGTCGATTTCAGGTTTCTGCTGATATTTGTTTTCTTCTCTTATCTCCTGCTTGAACTTTTCTTCCTTCTCATTCACAGGCTGTTCGGATGATGTGTCAGTCTGATTTTTTTTGAACTGGTCAAGCATGGATCCGCTTGCAGGTACGGGCGTGACAGGTACAGATGCAGGCGGTGTAGCCGGAGGAGCGACCGGAGCAGTTTCGATCGCAGGCAGAGAACTTTCATCCTCCGCTGCTTGATGAATCTCTTCTTTAATAAAAACGATCTCGTTGATATTGTCCCAGCTGATTATCCTTTTGTTGCCTGAGTCATCAACAACAACCGCGTATTTTCCTATCTCATAATTGTCTATCAAACAATTCAGTTTATCCCCGTTCTTGTACATGATCGTGGCTTTTTCAAGAGAATACAGCGCGGTAACCGACAGAATTAAAACTGCCAGCATAATTTTTATTTCTAATTTTCTCATAAAACTTTTCCTTATTTTAAATAGCAATATTGAAAGCAATATACACAAGGCGGATGAATTTGTCAATTTAAAGTCTTGATATTCCAAATTGTTTTAGATAAATTAAAACTAAAATAACTTGAGGTGCGCAATGTAAGATACAGCCACGGACTATCTTCCATAATAAACGAAGAAGATTTGAATGTATATAATAGAGTATGGTCATAAACGGCCGGATACGGATTTTAAACAAATATAAACGGATAAATATCATGAAAATTATCAGCTATACAACGCATCATCTTGTTAAAAGCGAAGACCTTAATCACCACGGCACATTATTCGCAGGCAGAAGCTCGGAATGGTTCGTGGAATCCGCCTTTATAGCGGCATCTACATTATTGAAACCGCAGAATATACTTT
>CALMWI010000372.1 GCA_937873545.1 uncultured bacterium
GATGTTGTCGGTCTGGGAAAGACTATAATAGCCTGTTCAGTTGCGAAAGAAATGAGATGCAGAGGAATCGTGATCTGTCCGCCGGGGCTGATGGGAGACAAAGCAAGAAATTCGGGATGGAAAAAATACATTGAAGAATTTCAGCTTTACGATTGGGAGGTTTTCTCACTCGGCGATCTTGAGAACGCAATGAAATATGTAAAGAAAGCTAAAAATATCGAAGCAGTGATAATTGACGAGGCACACAGGTTCAGAAATCAGGATACTCAGGATTATGAGATCCTGAAGAACATTTGCAGGGACAGGAGAGTCATGGTTCTTACGGCCACGCCTTTTAATAACAGGCCTACGGATATTCTGTCGCTTTTAAAGCTTTTCGTTAATCCTAAAAAATCATCGATCACGCTTGATGATGACCTGCAGAGCAAATTTATTATTTTCAAAACCACATTTACAAAACTGTCTTATATAAGCAAGAACTGGAATTCAAAAAATGCTGAAAAAAGAAAAAAAGCAGAAAATTATTATGAATCAATGTTCGGGGAAAAATTCATAGGTAAAGAGCATTTACCGAAGATAAAAGCACGAGCCAAATATCTTTCAAAGCAGATCAAGGATGTTATTGAACCTGTAACCATAAGAAGGAACAGGCTTGATCTTCAGCTTAATCACAGGTATAGAAACGAAGTGAAAGACCTTTCGGTTATTAAAGATCCGATAGAATGGTTCTATCAGCTTAATAAAAAACAGTCCGAATTCTACGATAAAATATTAACAGATTATTTTGCGGAGCCTGACGAAGGAGGAAAGTTCACCGGTGCAATTTACCAGCCTTTTTATTATGAAAAGAAAAATATAGAGAAATCTAAGGAAGATGTGAGCAATATCGAATGGCTGAATCAGAAAAACCTTTTCGACTTTATGCGTAGGCTTCTTGTTAAGCGTTTTGAAAGCTCGTTCGGCTCTTTTAAACAGAGTATAACTAACTTTAAAAATATTACAGAAAATGTTCTTAAGTTCATTGAGAAATCGAACAACAAGTTCATTCTTGACCGTACTCTGATGAATAAGATATACAGCAAATCTGAAGAAGAGATCGAAGCAGAACTTTTAGAATATTCTGAAATGCTGGAAAAGAAGGAATTTCCAAAAAACTACAAAGTTTACGATATAGAAAAGTTTGAACTGAAAGATGAGTTTATTGCGAATATAAACAGCGATCTATTACTATTCGAAGAAATT
>CALMWI010000373.1 GCA_937873545.1 uncultured bacterium
AAATATTCTGTTTCGGAGCCGTCATCTGATAGATTAATTTTCTCAAATTCGGTTCTGAAAAAAATATCAGCTTTTTCAGTTCTTTTTATGCCGATCTCAGCTGATATGTTCTTTTTGTCGGTTTTTATATATTCTGAGGCCGATTCGGAATTAGTTATTATATTTTTAAAAAATAATCCAGATCTGAACTTTTCCGTTCTGTAGCCGGAATATAGATCTCCGTAGAATTTGTCTGTACTGACTGAATCTTCATCAAGCTTACTCAGGCTTACCGATCCTGAATAATGATACTGCGCAAAATCACCCCGTGTATAAAAATTCTGACTATATTCCGATATATTTTTCCCGTAATCAGATTGCCTGAGTGTATAACCGCTAATAGAATTATCCCTAAAATAATGGACGATCCCGCCCGAGTATTCCGTCATTCCGAAATTGTCTGAATATGATCCGGTTTCTATTTCGTTTTCCTTTCTTACTTCAGATTTTCTTGTCGGGAGAACGAGTTCTTTGTTAAAATGCTTCCTCTGTGCATTCATTTCGAACTTTCCTACTCTTGAATCTATCGAATTTATCGAAAATTTCTCTCTGTCTCCGTAACCTTTGAATTTTAGATCATCTGAATAAAAGGTATTATCGTTCGTCGAAGAAACCGCCAGTTCAGCTTCTGCCTTAAAAAATTCATCATGATAATCGGTTATTGTATGGAATCTTGAATATGAACCCGGAGCTTTAATTTTTACGAGCGGTAAATAATCGCCTCCGTTCACAGAATCATAGACATAATAAGCAGCACCCAGGCTGTCGTATGAAATATCATATTCGCCGCCTGTTTCAAAATAAGTAAATCTTAC
Organism: uncultured bacterium; assembly: GCA_937873545.1. Classification (GTDB taxonomy): domain Bacteria; phylum UBA4055; class UBA4055; order UBA4055; family UBA4055; genus UBA12480. The sequence goes on from CALMWI010000373.1 coordinate 855, forward strand.
ATTATAATCTCCGCCGCCTGCTCCCGTGTAGATAAAATGCACAGAATCAGGCAGAAGATCGTACTTACCTTTGCCTGGCATAAATTCCGCGCCTGAAATGAATCCGTGATCATCTGTATCGGATTCAAGAACACTCACGACCGAATCATTGAGATCGTAATTCAACGGTTTATCCCTGTCTTCTTCTTCACGATAAAAGCCGGTTTTAAACCCGAGTTTATTATTCATAATTCTGTCTTCGGCATCAAATCCGTAAACCAGCTTTTTATAATCCGATTCCAGATATC
>CALMWI010000374.1 GCA_937873545.1 uncultured bacterium
CCGATAAATGCGGATGATGTGCTGATCTATACGAAATGGATGAATGATCTTGATGTTACAAAGAATCTCGGTAATTACAGGTATAACTTTTCAATTGCAGGCGAGAAGGAAGCGCTTGAGAAGCTGGCGAAGGATCATAATTATGCTATTATAGATCTGATGAAGGATGAGGTTATTGGTAATTGCGGATTTTTCAGGCTGGATCATCTTGAAAGGAACGCTGAATGCGGCATCTTTATCGGGAATAAAGAATACTGGAACAAAGGTTACGGGACCGAAGCGCTGACCCTTCTTCTTTCATACGGTTTCGATTACCTAAATCTGAGAAATGTTATGCTGAAAGTTTTTTCATTCAACGAAAGAGCTATAGCCTCATATAAAAAGATCGGCTTTAAAGAGATCGGTATCAGAAGAAAGACCGTGGTTATGAACGGCGTCGAATATGATGATGTCTATATGGACATTCTCGATGAAGAGTTTAGAAAGTTGAAGAAATAAAAAAAGCCTCATTTCTGAGGCCTTTTTCATTTGAACACCGGTTTCTTAGAATTTTCTACCGTGTATGTGACATTATGCCCTTCTTCCCAGACGCCGTTTTTCAGGTAATAGGCTTCGACTTTAAAACCTCCGCTATCTGTGATAAAAGTTTCCGATTTGACCGCTGTTATGCCTGTTGTGCTTCCGGTGAGTTCATCGACCGCGATGATCTTTGTTCCTTCGATCTTCATTGTACCTACGGTGTAAAAACCGGCTGTTGTGAAATAGTGCGCGACTATCTCTTTTTTAGCCTTATCCCAGTAGATTATTGTTTCTCCTCCATATTCGCCGTCGTTGACGGAATGGACGGTTCTTACCGCATGACCGTTCAGTATGATCTCCCATTCAGAAATATCGGTATCCGTGTTGCTGCTGAATTTTCCCAGGTAAGTTTTTCCGACGAACGGTTCAAAGAATTTAAGCTCTTCAATTAATTTCGCCATAATGCTCTCCAAATTTTATTTTAAAATATAAGTAAATTTGTCAAATAAAAAAAGGTCTCATTTCTGAGGCCTTTTCTGTTGAGGAGTGAGTGAGTTGATGGAGTGAAGTTATGATTAGTTTCTGAATTTTGACAGCGAGTTTCTGAATCTGAAGGTGAAGTTTACTGCCTCTACCTGTTTTTTATCTTCTACTGTCATTTGGGTGTTTTTATTGTCTGTCATTTTATTTTCCTCTTTCATTTAGTTTGTTTGACTTACACCGGTAATATATAATTAAATGTAAGGGCATCAAACGGATGTCCGACGAAATGATGTTTTAGGGGTGTGAAAGGATTAAAATACTTCGTCAGGGATCTAATAAAACTAATTTAAATATTGAATTCAATGGTTTTTTACCTTAAATTGAGTTTTTTAAAGTATTACCGGAGTGAAAATGAAATATTTTATGCTTATGATCTTTTTGTGTGCGTTCGCTGTAAAATCTGATACAATTCCTAAAAAATACGAGTGCAGTAAAACATCAGAAACAATGAAAATGGACGGCAAAGCCGATGAGGCATCATGGGCGGCTGCGGCATGGACTGATCATTTTGTCGATATCGAGGGCGGTACAAAACCTCTTCCCTATTTCAAAACGCGCGTGAAGATGCTTTGGGATGACAAATACATGTATTTTTTTGCCGAAATGGAAGAGAGTCACATCTGGGCTACTTTGAAAGAAAGGGACGCCGTAATTTTTCACGATAACGATTTTGAGATCTTCATCGACCCCGACCATGATACTTTCAATTATTATGAATTGGAATTCAACGCTTTCGGCACTTTGTGGGATCTGATGCTGACTAAACCGTATAAAGATAACGGTCAGGCTATTGACGCATGGGATGTAAGAGATATAAAATACGCGCTCGACATAAAAGGGACCTTAAATGATCCTTCCGATACCGACGAAGGCTGGAATATCGAGATCGCCATACCGTGGTCAGTGCTTGAAGAGTGCGCCAAACATAACGGACCGCCGAATGAAGGGGAGGAATGGAAAGTGAATTTCTCCAGAGTCGAATGGGACACGGATGTAATAGACGGAAAATATGTGAAAAGACCAGATGTTCCCGAGCATAACTGGGTTTGGTCGCCTCAGGGAGAAATAGCCATGCACATACCTGAAAGATGGGGTGTGGTAAAATTTGTCAGATAAAAAAACGGAGCTTAATATGAAGTCTATTCCATGGGAAGATAAACCGGAAAATAATAACGGGCCTGTGTGGCGGTATTCAAAAAACCCGGTCATAAAAAGAGATCATTTAAAAACATCCAACAGTATTTTCAATAGCGCCGTGATCCATTTTAAGGGCGGATTCGCGGGAGTTTTCAGATGCGATAATAAAGCGAGACAGATGAGGGTTCATGCCGGATTTTCAAAAGACGGGATAAAATGGGATATTGACGAAAAGCCTATTCAGTTCATCTGCGAAGATAAAGAGGTCGGCAATTTTGTTTATGCCTATGATCCGAGAGTGACCAGGATCGGCGATATTTACTATGTAACATGGTGCAACGGATATTTCGGACCGACTATTGGCGTAGCATGGACTAAGGATTTTAAAAAATTCAATCAGCTTGAGAACGCATTCTTGCCGTATAACAGGAACGGAGTGCTGTTCCCGAAAAAGATAAACGGTAATTTCGCCATGCTTTCAAGGCCGAGCGACACCGGGCATACAGCCTTCGGGGATATTTTTTATTCCGAAAGCCCCGATCTGACATACTGGGGCAAGCACAGGCATGTTATGGGCACGATAAACGACGGATGGCAGAGCACCAAAGTCGGCGCAGGCCCTGTACCGATAGAAACAAAGAAAGGCTGGCTGCTCGTTTATCACGGGGTTCTGACCTCATGCAACGGATTCGTTTACAGCATGGGAGCAGCCCTTTTAGACCTGAAAGAACCTTGGAAAGTATTGAAAAGAACAAGAAATTATATACTGGCACCGTGGGAGTATTATGAATGCGTAGGAGATGTTCCGAATGTCGTTTTCCCCTGCGCCGCCCTTCATGATGAAAAGTCCGGCCGGATAGCTCTTTATTACGGCTGCGCCGATACCTGTACCGGGCTCGCTTTCACCACAGTTGACGATCTTTTAAAAAGCATGGAATAAAAATGGCTAAAGTTACTCTTGAGAATGTAAAGAAGGTTTACGACAATAAAAATGTCGCCGTGAACGATTTCAGCCTTGAAATAAAAGATAAAGAATTCATGGTCTTTGTCGGCCCGTCGGGATGCGGAAAATCCACGACGCTCAGAATGATCGCAGGGCTTGAGGAGATCACTTCCGGCACCATTTCGATCGGAGATAAAGTGGTCAACGATATTCTTCCCAAGGACAGGAATATAGCCATGGTATTCCAGAATTACGCGCTTTATCCGCACATGACCGTATTCGAGAACATGGCATTCGGTTTAAAGCTCAGAAAAGTTCCTAAAAATGAAATAGAGAGCTCTGTAAAGTCAGCCGCTGAGATCTTAGGCATAGGCGATCTTCTCGGCAGAAGGCCGGGAGCTTTATCCGGCGGGCAGAGGCAGCGCGTTGCTGTGGGCAGGGCGATAGTCAGAAAACCCTCGGTTTTTCTTTTCGACGAACCGCTGTCGAATCTTGATGCCAAGCTGAGGACACAGATGCGCACCGAGATTAAAAGACTGCACAAAAGCTTAAACGCGACAATGATATATGTCACGCACGATCAGACCGAAGCGATGACCATGGGCGACAGGATAGTAGTCATGAAGGACGGAATTATACGGCAGGCTGCTGAACCTTTGGCATTGTATAACGAACCCGCGAATAAATTCACGGCGGGGTTCATAGGGATGCCGCAGATGAACTTTTTTGACGGGCATATCATCAGCGAAAACGGAAAACTGCTGTTCGAGGGTGATCGCGGCATAAAACTCGCGCTCAGCGAAGAGTTAAGATCAAAACTCGGCGGAAGATCAAATGAAAAGATAATTCTCGGCATCAGGCCTGAGGAGATCGGATCGCTTACCGCAAGACAGAAAAAAGACAATCCTTCCATCAGAGGAATAATCGATGTTATAGAACCTCTCGGTTCAGAGATATACCTTTATCTGACCTGCGGGACTCGCGAAGTCATCGCCAGGATCGCGTCGGATGAGAACATCTATTCGGCGGGTCACGAAATCGATCTGCCGGTGAATATATCTAAAGCCCACTTTTTTGACAGTATTACGGAAAACAGGATCTGATGCCAAAACGGATTTACATATCATTCATTTTTATTATAGCTTTGGCTCTATGGGCTGACGACAAAGTGATCCTGAAAGTTTTCAAGCTGCCTGATCCCAAAAGCAACGAGGCTTTTAACCGCGCGGATATGGCCGTTGTAGAGACTTTTAAGAAAAAATATCCCGATATCGAGCTGAGGGCATACTCGGGGATCGAGCTTGAGAACATGGAAATGGACGCAGGGCCGTTAATGGCTATCGCAGGCGGAGTATCCCCCGACGTGATCTATGTAAATTTCAGACAGTCTTCAACATATATCGAGAATAACTTCCTCTACCCTCTTGATGATTTCGTAAAAGAAATGTCTGAGGAAGAGCTCGCAGGAAGGATAGCGAAACCGGTGGTCCCGGTGGTCAGAAGAAAAAAAACCGGAGAAACTGAAGAGCATATCTGGTGCATGCCTTATGAAACGCTTGTCCGGGTCATGCTTTACAGAAAAGACCTTTTGTATAAAGCCGGCCTTGATCCGGAACAGCCTCCGCGCGACTGGAATGAACTTGTTCAGTACGCGAAACGGATGACAGTTCCCGAGGACGGCACCTGCGGTCTATATCTCGCAGGCGGACAGCAGGCCGCTTACGACTGGATAACTTATCTGTGGAGCGCAGGCGGAGACGCGGTAAAACAGGATACCGTCACGGGTGAATGGTACGCTTCCTTCAACGGAAGACCCGCAGTGGAAGCAATGAAACTATACCTTGAGCTTATCACAACGAGATGGCGCGACCATAACAATAAGGATCAGCAGGGATTTGTGGTAAGAGAAGGCAACTGGGGAATGCTCCGCGACGAAGGCAAGCTCGGAATATTCATGGGATATATGGACGATAAGAGGCTTGGCGGAGAGCTTGATCCGAATCTGTGGGGAATTGCGCCGCCGCCGAGAGGGCCGACGGGATTACGCGGTTCTGAGATCAACTGCAGGATGATGGGAATTTTTTCGGGAGCAGGAATATCGAACAACGGCGGTCTCGGGAACAGAGATCCGGTCAAAGTGCGTGAAGCCGCATGGAATTATATAAGATTCTATGACAGCGACGAAGCGCGGAAGATCAGGCTTGAAGTAATGATCAATGCAGGCTACGGAAGGATGCAGAACCCGCTTTATTTAAAGAAATTCGGTTATGATGAATACATAAAATATACTCCGCCCGACTGGCTCGAGACCTTTGAAGAAGCGCTCGAGAACGGCAAGCCTGAACCGTACGGAAAGAACTGCCAGAAGATCTACGAATTCATGACCTATCCGATTGAAAAATGCATCTCTCTTGAAGAGAAAGGAGAACTGGGTGCAACGCAGGAGGAAAAAGAGAAAAACATTTCTCAGATCTTTGATGCGGCAGTTGAGAGAACAAACCAGAAAATGATAGGCAGGATCACTCCTGAACAGCGGAATACAAGGAATATGACAGCCGTGTTCGCCGCGATCTTCATCTTTATTTTCTTCGGCATAGTTCTCTATAAAGTATGGAATATTTTTTCTCCCGAAGGCGGAATTATAAAAAAGAAACGCAATTCTAAAACGGTCTTTCTCGCCTCTCTGCTGATCGCGCCTGCATTAGGCTCGATAATACTGTGGAAATATGTTCCCATGATAATGGGTTCGTTCATGGCGTTCCAGGATTACAAAATAGTGGGTGAATCAGAATGGGTCGGGCTTGCGAATTTCGCAGATGTGCTTTTTGATCCGGTCTGGTGGTCGGCTCTCGGAAAAACCTTATATTATATGGTTCTTTCGCTCGGATTCGGTTTTATACCGCCCGTCGTGCTTGCGATATTTCTGCAGGAAGTACCTCAGGGAAAGATATTTTACAGGGTTATCTATTATATGCCTGCCGTGATCAGCGGAGTGATCGTAATATATCTCTGGAAACTGCTTTACGACCCGTCCGATGCGGGAGGGCTCAACCAGATACTTCTGGCTCTCGGATTTGAAAAGAGCAGGTGGATCAAGGATGAATCCCTCGCCATGATACTGACCGTGCTGCCTTCAGTGTGGGC
>CALMWI010000375.1 GCA_937873545.1 uncultured bacterium
GCATTTACCGCAGCTTTCCTCTACGGTAAAATCAAGATAGAACTGCGCAACGGCTACCATGCAGTCGTCTTCATCCATAACGATAAGACCGCCTGACCCCATCATTGAACCGGCCTGTTTCAGGCTTTCGTAATCAATGGGTGTGTCAAGGTGTTTCTCTGTCAAACATCCGCCTGATGGTCCGCCGGTCTGTGCAGCTTTAAATTTTTTACCGTTTAATATTCCTCCGCCGATTTCATAGATTAGTTCTCTTAATGTTGTTCCCATAGGAACTTCCACGAGACCGACATTCTTAACTTTACCTGCAAGTGCGAACACTTTTGTTCCTTTCGATCCTTCGGTGCCGATCGAAGCGAACCAGTCAGCGCCGTTATTAATAATAGCGGGAACATTTGCGAATGTCTCCACATTATTCACATTAGTGGGCTTTCCCATGTAACCCTTCTGGGCGGGATATGGAGGCTTCATTACAGGTTCGCCCCTTTTCCCTTCCATGGATTTAATCAGCGCTGTTTCCTCTCCGCATACAAAAGCTCCTGCTCCGTATTTGAGACCTATATCAAAATTAAATCCGGTACCGAGTATGTTCTTCCCGAGCAAGCCTGCTTCTCTGGCCTGAGACATAGCTATTTTCAATCTTTTTATAGCCAGCGGATATTCTGCCCTTATATAAATATAGCCTTCATCCGCACCTATTGCGTATCCGCAGATAGCCATTGCCTCCAGAACAGAATGAGGATCCCCTTCGAGAACCGATCTGTCCATAAACGCCCCCGGATCACCTTCATCCGCATTGCAGATCACATATTTTTTTTCACCCGGAACTGCAGCAGCAAGTTCCCACTTTTTTCCTGTGGGAAATCCGCCCCCGCCTCTTCCTCTTAAACCCGATTTCTTCATCGTCTCAACCACCGCTTCCCTGCTGCCTATCAGGCATTTACCGAGAGCCGAGTATCCGTCTTTTGAAATATAATCAGCGATATCTTCGGGATCGATATGGCCGCAGTTCCTGAGAGCTATCTTAATCTGTTTGCTTTTCATCTTAATTTCCTTCTATAACGCCGTCGATTGTTTTTCCGCTTTTTATAAAATCATCTATTATTGATCTTGCCATTTTTACATCAACACTACCGAATACCACCGGATCGGAGTCCGGAAGAATTACCTCGACAGTAGGCTCAGAATGACAAAGTCCCAAACAGCCCGTTGACCTTATGATCGATTCAATGGGCTGTTTAGGCATTTCTTCCTTAAAGAATTCAAGGATTTTTCCCGATCCGGAAGCGATACTGCAGGTAGCCATTGCTATGCTTATCTGCACTTTTTTCTTATCTCCGGTTGTCTTCTCCTTGATCTCATCTGTCAGCGTTTTCAGGTCGCCTATGCTTTTTATCGCTTTCATTTTTACTTCCCGCTTTTATACATTATATTATCAGTTGCCTGAAGAATATTTTTTAACATTCTCAACCAATTTATCAAGATCCACAGGTTTCTGCATAACGACTTTCGCACCGAGGGAATAGATATCAAAGTTCATCTGGCTGGCTTTCGCGATCGAAGAACACAGGATCACGGGAGTCTTCAGATTTTTGTCATTCATCTCATTGAGGAATTCAAAACCCGAATCAGGAGTTTCCATCATAACATCCAAAACTACAACATCAGGTTTTTCTTTTTCCAGTTTCGCCATCCCTTCTTTTCCGGTCATCGCCGAGATCACTTCTATACCATTGGCCTCGAGTACAGCTTAATAGGCCGCTATGAAGTCTATTCCGTCGTCGATTATAAGTGCATTACTAGTTTTCATGT
>CALMWI010000376.1 GCA_937873545.1 uncultured bacterium
CGGGTATATCAACATATGTCTTTGTAGTCATTTCCCCTCCGACTACTACAAGACCAGTGGTCACAAAAGTCTCAATCGCCACTCTGCTCGCAGGATCATCTTTTAGAGCCGCATCCAGTATCGCGTCAGATATCTGATCCGCTATTTTATCCGGATGTCCTTCCGTTACCGATTCGCTAGAAAATAAAAAATCTCCGTATTTCATCTGTTCTGTCCTGTTTTATAATTTTAATTAAAGAAAAATCTTACGCCTAATCTTGACATAATGCCGCTCATATCATATTCTCGTTCGAGAGTATATTCGGTTCCGCTGATCTCATCTTCATATTCGTAGCTCGGTTTTGAGTAGTGATAAACGATTTCACCGAAAACCTCTGATCTTTGCCCCAGATTGTAAATTGCCCCGCCGCCAAGTCTCCAGTTAAAATCAAACGCAAGTTCTGATTTCTCATCCAGCTCATCGCCGTCAAATGTATTATATGATGCATAAAGCATCTCTGCCCCCAGACCTCCTGTGGCGAACCATTTGATCTTGTCTGTAAAAGGGAATTTTGCTGTAACTGCGACCATTAGAGGGAAATCATAAATGGTTGTTTCGCTCAGTTTTACCAACTGGTCGGCTGTAAGTCCCGGTATTTCTTCATACTCGCCTTTTGCGTCTTTATCCTCAAATTCCTTTTTAAACCAGTCAAGGCTCAATGAAACATCAAGATTCGTATCAATATGAAGACCGTATTCTATACCGAGATCGAACCCTCCATCGCACGCCTGAGGAAAAAACATCCCTGCTTTTATCGCTCCTATTTTCTGTTGGGCATTAAGAGATAGCATTAATACCGCCGCGGTTATAAACAAATACTTTTTCATTTCATTCTCCTTTTTAATTCGAGTATCAAATATAACATTTTTAACATGAAATTCAAATCCTTTTAACCTTAAGTAAACTAATCACGATTTTGAAAGTTCGCTTCCGCCGAAACAAACTCGATATTTTTTATTGCAGAAAATTTCTTTACGGTCACTTTACCTGATCTTAAGACCGGGTTTTTTCGTAATATATCAGCCGTGCGTTCCGCCAGCGTTTCAAGGAGCATAAATCTGCTTTCCTTTGCTTTTCTGATTATATCTTCAACTATTGTGGAATAATCGACGGCATCGTCAAGTCTGTCGGAATCTGAAGCGGGTTTCGCGTCATATTCAAACTCGACATCTATCAGGATCTTCTGGTGGCTGTTCCTTTCATGATGTTTTGTTCCGATCACCGCCTGGATCTCTATTCCTTTTACGCACATTTTCATATCAATTCCGTTCTATTTTAGATTTTCGCCGCCGTCCACATAGATTATCTCGCCTGTAATAAAATCATTTTTCAACAAAAATTTTACCGTTTCGACAATGTTGACGGCTCTTCCTTTTTTGCCTAAAGGGATCTTTGATTCAAGCCTTTTGGCGTATTCTTCATCCTCGCCGGCTCCCGGAAGTATGAACCCGGGACAGATTCCGTTTATGCGTATTTTCGGTGCGAATTCCAGTGCTGCAAATCTGGTCAGTTCAAGAAGTGCCGTTCTTGAGATCGAATATGCAGTATAAGTATTCTGATATCTTGCGGTCTTTGTGTCAAGGATATTTACAACGTTGCAGGTCTTACATAAGGCCGCGAATTCTTTGATAAGAAAAAAAGGTGCCCTAAAATTGACTTCCATAAGCTCGTTAAAATCATGTTCAGAAGTGGTTTTTATCTCGGCTCTTTTGAATACTGAAGCCGAATTAACAAGTACATTCATATAGGTAAATGTTGTGAATGAAGCCATTACAAGCTCGTTGATAAAATGAACATCTCTAAGATCCCCTTTAAAGATCGCGCAATCTCTTCCCAAAGATTTTATTTCTTTCTGGGTTAAAATGGCGTCTTCTTCAGAAGAATTGTAATGAAGAGCTATGTCGTAGCCGTCCAGCGCCAGCCCTTTCGCA
>CALMWI010000377.1 GCA_937873545.1 uncultured bacterium
CCATCCCCTGCACTACCTAAATCTATTGAAAGACTGTTAAATCCTACCCCTCCTGTTGTATTAAAACTAGAAACGTTAACGGAGTTTTTTGAATTGGTTGGATAGAAAGAAGCCGTTCCTGTACAGCCGTCCTTGTTGTCAGCGTATTGAAAAACATTATTTTCCGGATCGAAGTAGAACTTGTTATTACCATTCACCCATAATCCTTTAATGGCATTAAAAATTTTCGTTGTTTCTGCTTCAGTCGGTGTAGCGGCTAGACCGGTGGAAGTTTCCTGATCATTTTCAGTGCTTTCCTGACTGTTTTCTCCTGAAGAGCTTGTATTCTCAGCTGTTTTATTTATTGTATATTTTGCTACAGCTGCTTCGCTTTTTATCTCTCCGCTGTACGCCACAGCTCGAATTGTCTGGGTTTCTGTAACAAGAATCTCTGTTCCGTCATATTTTGTAGTGTTAGTGTCCGGATCCGTACCGTCAGTGGTGTAGTAGATAATAATATCGTCTCCGACGGGTGGATTAATCTTTACCTTCTGTTCTTGATTGTATTCGCCAGGATTAACAGAAAAGCTGGGTTTGTCCAATACTTTTTCTTCGCCGCAGCCTGTAAGTATGATACAAATTGAAATAATCATAATGCATAGTGTGTGTTTTTTCATCATTTCCCTTTTAAAAGTATTTATTAACCCGTCATGCAAACTGAAATGAACTTTAAAGTACTGCAATCGGATAGATGCAGTATAACAGAAGCATATACGGCGTTAAAGGTACATTGAACTTTACTTCAATCCTATTATTATGTTTCCCTTTTTTTGTATGTTCAAGTCATTTTATTCCATAGGAATTTCAATGGCTTTTTCGTTACCTTTTCTAAATGAAGATTGTAAAGCAACTTGTAAAGTACCCGGTAGCGAGATTGCCGGTTGTCACAGTTTAGACCGAGCAGGTATAAACTGGGCTGCGACAGTTTCGTTATAGGATTCGTTTAAAAGTAAGAAAATTTACAGCAATAAGAAAAAGCAGGAAGCCTCCACGACTTTCTGCCTTTTGTCTAAATTGGATCTGTCAGGTAGTTTACGAATTGAGTGAACCGACCTTCATCTTCGAACTGCTGTTCCTTCACGAGATTAGACTTATTGTCGAACTGCATTCCCTGAAAGCTGTAGTTATTCGCAGAATCTATTAGTATGACTGCATAAGTATTAGCTACGTCTTTATCGGTACTATTTGAACTGATGCTGATACGGCTTAACTGGTTATCGTAATTATCAAACGAAATGAATATTGTCATTTCTCCATCGGTAATTCCGATCATCTGATCTTCAGGGTATTCCTGCCATACTCCAGAATGTACTTGAGTAACTGACTTAACTATTCTAGTCCAGGTATCATAATCTGTTTCTTCTAGTGTTTCTCCAAGAAGCAGTGTCTCGAATACCAGTTTATTGGAATAAACAGAAGAGCTGTAAGAATTCAGTTTCTTCGAATTTATAATTTTCGACGATCCTGCCGTCATCAGAAACAGCAGAATTAAAACAGAAATCAGCAGGATTCCAATCCCTAAAATTGACCGTTTCTTCTTCGAAGCATCTATATTAGGGGATTCTGATTCATATTCCGCAGTGCTGCCGGATTCCTCAGATTGAGTTTTGATTTCGAGATTATCCATTTTTAATAAGGACCGATGCAGATCAGTTTTTGATTCCCATCCAGACGAGAATGCTGGACATGAATAAACCGATAGCTATAATAAGCTGTGAAACTCCTTCATAAATATGACCGTGAGCCTGAAAGTAGGCTTCGTTAATAGAAGTTCCGCCGACAGAGCGAATATAGGCCATTTCTTCCGCGTAAGTTCCAATAGTATTTGAAGCCAATATACAGAGAATTAAAACGACCGCCGCCATAATGAATAAGAAGATATTTTTGTGATCAGTTTTTTTTGTTTCACTATGTG
>CALMWI010000378.1 GCA_937873545.1 uncultured bacterium
AAGACCGTGGTTATGAACGGCGTCGAGTATGATGATATCTATATGGATATTCTTGATGAAGAGTTTAGAAATTTGAACAAATAAACTTCCAATAATAACACTTGACATTACTAACAATTATTGTTACTATTTTGCTATGATAAAAAGCTTCAAAGACAACGAAACCAGAAAAATTTGGGAAGGGATAAGATCGCTAAATCTGCCTCATGAAATTCAGGATACGGCAAGGAGAAAGTTAAGAATGCTTAATAATGCCCATAACATCAACGATCTTAAAATTCCGCCAGCGAACAGACTTGAAAAACTAAAAGGAAGCATGGATGGTCAGTACAGTATCAGGATCAACGATCAATGGCGTATCTGTTTTAGATGGCAAACTGATGCTTTTGAAGTAGAAATAGTTGATTATCACTAAGAAGGAGAAAATTATGGATAGATTAAAAAATATACATCCCGGAGAAATACTGAGTGAAGAATTTCTTGTACCTATGGAAATTACCGCTTACAGGCTGGCGAAAGAAACAAATCTTCCTCAGACTGCGATATCCGATATTATAAAAGGCAAACGCAATCTTACAGCTCAGATAGCTTTAAGATTCTCAAAGTATTTCGGAACAACGGCTCAATTCTGGATGGGTCTTCAGGACGATTTCGATCTTGAAGAAGAAAGCGAAAGATACAAAGAAGAGCTTACAAAAATCCGTCCTCTTATGATGGTGTCCGATCAGAAAAGAGATTACAATTCCCGAAAATAAAAAAGGTCTCATTTCTGACTGAACCTGGAGAGTTTCTAACTTTACGCAAAGAATCTAATATCAATTGAATTTCCAGATGCAGCATTCCTTCAGACGCTTCTTTATCGGTCTTTTTCGGCTTTTCAATACTTGTTTTCATATCAGGCTCCTTACTTTGCGTTTAGTATTTTATACTTGCAATATACACAAAATTAAAGAGCTTCAAACGAATGTCCGACGAACGGATGTTTTGGAGTATCAAAAGGTCAGATAATAATGCCGGTATGAGAATTCTATATTATTTTAACTGATCTGTTGATGCCGTAATATAGAAATATTTCATACTTTCAGATACCGGATTTACATAACTGATGTTATCGGTGGCTGTAAGAAAAGTAAACGATCCGTAAGGAGTTGAAGCCGCATAAATTTTATACGAATACGCATAAGGAACAGAATCCCATACTAACTGGACACCCGATATATGTTCGCTTATAGAAAGAGCCGGAACATTTAGAACCATGAACTCATAAGGCCCCCTGTCGATCGTAATATTTTGAACTCTGGCGTATCCGTCAATGTCGAGAGTTTCGGAATTGTAAGTATTATTACCGCTGTCCCTGCATGAAGATGCTTCCAGAAGCCTGAAATCGTTCCCTGCAGAATTTACAAACATCGGATCCGTGACCAGACAGTTGTTCGCAGCGGTAAAGGTGGAGTTGTTATTGAATACATGAGCCACCCCGGAAGTGTAGCTGCTGTAATTTAAAGTAATGTTACTGTTGTTATTATTGTAGAACTGATGCCCGTTCGATGAAGCGGTGTTCCCCCAAATTATTGAATTATCCATCACAGTCGCCGCATTATAAGTATAGAATCCGCCTCCAAGCGTACCTGTATTATTGCTAACTGTACAGCTGATAAATCTTGAATCGGCCGCATCGTAAACAGCTCCGCCGTAAAGTGCGGAATTCAAATAAAAAAGACAGTTCGTGTATTCGGCTGTAGAATTGGCATTAACCGCAGCTCCGCCGTAACCTGTTGCAGTATTTCCGGTAAATGTACAGTTAATATATCTTGAATCTGAATCCCAGTAATTATACACTGCTCCGCCCGAGTAGGCTCTGTTGGCAGAAAATTTACAGTTCCTTACAGTAATGTTCGCCCTGAAGTTGTAGATAGCTCCGCCCTGATCGTAAGGTGAGAACCCGTTCGCATAAGCGTCTCTGAGGGTGAATCCGTCCAGAACTGCATCCCAGTAATACTGGTATCCGAAGTCAGGATGATAGAATAGATGGTAACAATTATCTGTCGGATCTCCAATTATGCCTATATCCCCGGAAATTATTGTTTCATTTAGATCTATATCCCGTTCAAATACACTGTTCTCGAATCCCTCGAACCCTCCGTATATCTGCACTCCGTCGATC
>CALMWI010000379.1 GCA_937873545.1 uncultured bacterium
CCGATCAGATCTACCTTGATATAGGGGCCGATCTCGGTGTCAGAAAAGGAACAAAGTTCACTTTATACAGGAAAGGCGAAGAAATAAAACATCCTTCAACAGGTGAAATTCTTGGATATAATGTTACTCCGTTAGGTGAAGCTGTAACAACAAATGTGCAGGAAAAAATGTCTATTGCCAAAATAGTTAAATCAGGCGCAATTCAAATTGGCGATAAAGCTGTTATTAAATAAAGGGAGGGGAGAACATGTCTAAACGATTATTTTTGGTTTTCGCGGCTCTGCTGTTTTTAAATGCTCTGAATGCGGAACTGGACTGGAACATTACCGGATCGGGTGCGAGAGCCGCCGGGATGGGTAATGCATTTATAGGAATAGCTGATGACGCGACCGCTATCAACTGGAATCCTGGCGGATTGACCGCGCTTGAGCACTTCGAAGCTTCGATCGTAGGAGGCTGGGTCGCCGATATGGAAGAGTATTCTTTCGAAGATAATGTGGGGTCCGATATCAGTGATGATTTTTTTTACGATCATGTAAATGTTAATTTCTTAAGTATGGCTTATCCGATGACTATAGGCGAAAAGAAACTGGTTCTTGCCGCGGCCTTCCAGAAACAGCTTGACTTTTTTTCAGAGGATGAGCAGGAGGATGAAGCCAATCTCTACACTTACAGTTATGAATCGGAAGGCGGTATTTATACTATGAATCTGGGGGCAAGCTATCAAGCGCTTCCTTATCTTTCGATCGGAGCAACCGGGAATATCTGGTTGGGAGAATCTGAAACCAACATGGAGGAGACATGGGATACATATTCCCAGACATCAACAAATCAAAACAAGAATTTCAGCGGTTTTAATCTGTCTCTGGGAACGATCTTTGATATGAGTGCGATTAAAGAGAATGTACCTTTAAAGATAGGTCTTGTTTTAAAGACGCCTTTCGATCTGGATTACGATTATGAATATGAATTCAGCGATACGGACGGATATTCATATAGTGAAAGTTTCTCGGGGTCTGTTGAAATGCCTTTGATGTTCGGTATGGGAGCATCTTACAGGTTCGGAGAGAACTTTACTGTAGGTATCGATTTTGAAAGAAGAAATTACGCGAAATCGAAATTTAAAGGGGAATATGACGACGGCACGACCTATGAAGAATATATGAGTCCGACAGAAGAGGACGTTACACAATTCAGACTCGGGATGGAGTACCTTATAATTACAGATGCCGTAGTTGTTCCGGTAAGATTAGGTATTTATAATTATCCTACTCTTTGGGCGAATGAAGATAATCAGCTTTATTATGATGGCGATGACGCTTACGGAAATCCTATATACATAAGCGATGAGAACGCCTCTGATCTTGAACAACTTGTCGGTACCGGACTATCACTCGGAAGCGGTGTCATCTTTGAAAAATTTTCTCTTGACTTCAGTTTCAATGTTTACAGTTACGAAAATACTTATAAAAATTATTTTGTTGACGGTCCCTGGGGCGGGTACGAATCCGAAGAATCCTGGACGAATACCAAAGCTACAATTAATATGTCCTCGGTTATTTATCTGGACACATTCATAAAATAAAAGAATTACTTGAACTCATCAAAAAAAAACCGCCATCCGGCGGTTT
>CALMWI010000380.1 GCA_937873545.1 uncultured bacterium
ACCCGGCTATAGAAAAAGATCCTAAGTGGATTTCTGATATTTCAATTATATTTGCTCCCGAATCCAGCCTGTTGGATTTGACCGATAACTTCTTTGAAGCTAATCCTGAAGCTGATAAAAGGTCTGTGTCACGGGTACTTGAAAGGCTCAGGAAAATTCTAAACAATCATGTCGGTGTTATTGAGCTTGAAAGCGAGCTTGATATTGAAACAGTGACGGAAATATTTATAAGAGTGAATTCGGCAGGCGCACAACTCAGTCAAGCCGATTTCGCGATGTCTAAAATATCTGTTAATGAAACATACGAAGGAAATACGCTCCGTAAAGCAATTGATTATTTCTGCCACATGGCTATTCATCCGGAATTTTATACAACTATTCAAAAAAATGATCTGCCGTTCAGCCGTACGGATTTCTTTCAGAAAATGGCATGGATGCAGAAAGAGAATGACGATATTTACGACCCGAAATATACCGATATGCTCAGAGTAGCTTTCACTACTGAATTCAAACGCGGTAAGCTGCAGGATCTGGTTGCGCTGTTGTCAGGCAGGAATTTTGAGACTAAACAGTTTGAAGAGGAAATTGTAGAAGATTCGTTCAGGCGTTTAAAAGACAGTATTATGAGTTTTATGAACGAAACTCATTTTAAAAGATTCATTATGATAATACGATCTGCCGGTTTTGTGGCTTCGTATATGATCAGTTCACAGAATGCCCTGAATTCTGCGTACATTGTTTATCTCACTTTAAGAAATATGAAAGTGCCTGATGCCGAGATCGAAAGCAGTGTAAGAAAATGGTTCGTTTTCTCTATACTTACAGGCAGATATTCAGGTTCACCGGAATCAATGTTCGATTACGATATAAAGCAGATACACACTCACGGTTTCTCGAAATTTGCAGAAGGGTTGTATCTAGGCGAGCTATCAGACGCATTCTGGACCGTAAGTTTGCCGCAGCAGATGGACACATCAGTATCATCAAGCCCATATTTCAGAGTTTTCGAGGCAGCGCAGATCAAGCTTGGCGATAAAGGTTTTCTGTCAAAAGACCTTTCGGTAAGAGAACTTGTGGAAGTCAAATCAGATGTACATCATCTGTTCCCGAGGGATTTTCTAAAGAAACAGG
>CALMWI010000381.1 GCA_937873545.1 uncultured bacterium
TCTTAACACACCGAAATATAATCAGGATATTTGTGCGTCTTATCTGACTGAAATCGATCTTGATAAGCATTTTGAGAACTGCAGGAATTATTACAGGGAAAAACTCAATCTGTTCCTGAAGACGATGGAGAAATATTTTCCGCCTGAATCGGGCGTTACATGGACAAAACCGGAAGGAGGACTGTTTTTGTGGGTAACTGTTCCTGAAAAGATAGACACAGAAAAACTGTTCTATGAGGCATTGAAATATAAGGTGGCTTTTGTGCCGGGCTGGCAGTTCTACGGCGAGAAACCGTCAAAAAACCACATGAGGCTGAATTTTTCATTTTCATCAAAGGATCAGCTTGTGGAGGCTGTCAAAAGACTCGCAAAGTGCATTAAAAACCAGAAGTAAGAAAAATATGTGAATGAAAAAATGCCCTGAATCAGGGCATTTTTTTTATAAGAATATATTTTATACGGTACCTTTTACAAGATCGAAATCTATTGTCAGAAGCTCTCTGCTTACACCTTTAAGCAGAACTATGACTTCTTTTCCCACAGACAGTTCTTCGCCTGATCTGCGGCCTTTGAACAGCCTTCTTTTATCGTCGTATTCGAAATTGTCTTTATGCTGGTCTCTTGCTCTTACAAGACCTTCGACCGGCCATGCCTTCATTCTGACATAAACCCCGTAAGGCATGATCGTGACGATAACCGCTTCGAATTTTTTACCTATCTTATCCGCCATGAATTCAACTATTTTCAGATCGCGTGCTTCATATTCGGCTTTGATCGCCTTGATCTCGCGTTCTGAAGCAAGCATACAGAGGCTCTGGACGAATTTTTTGTTATCGCGGGATTTATTTATCGAAAGACGCTTAAGATGTTTTTTTATCAGTCTGTGGACCATAAGATCGGGATACCTTCTTATCGGCGAAGTGAAATGCGTGTAAAGCTCGAATGCAAGGCCGTAGTGCCCAATATTGTCGGTAGAATATTTAGCCTTCATCATGGCTCTGAGAAAATTATTCGCCAGGTAATCGCCGTTCGGGGACTCCTTAATCAACTTCAAAAGATCCTGCATGTAGAAATGATTAGTAGGATCATCGGGGATCTTGAATTTGATTCCGCTTGCCGCCATATCTTCAAAAAAATCGTTTATTTTTTCAAGCGACGGTTTTTCATGGATCCTGTAAACTCCGGGAAGCCTGTCTTCCTTCGAGTGAAGAAAGTGGGCGGCGCATTTATTGGCAGCGAGCATAAAGTCCTCGATTATACTGTTTGATTCATAGAGCTGATATCTGTGGATGTCGATCGTCCTGCCTTCCTCGTCGATCACAACTTTTATCTCAGGCAGATCGAATTCAATTCCGCCTTCTCTTATCCTTTTGGATTTAAGTATGTCTTTAAGCTCTTTTGACCATAATGCAAGCTGTCTGAAATCTTTATAGACAGCATCAGTCTCCTTTCCGGCAAGAGCAGAATCAAGAAGCTGCTGGAATTCCTGATAATTGAATCTGAAAGCCGATTTCATAACGGTTTCTTTGAAATGATAATTTGTAATTTCACCTTCTTTATTGATCCTCATAAAGCATGAGAACGAAAGTCTTTCTACATCAGGATTCAAGCTGCATAGATAATTTGAAAGTTTTCTCGGAAGCATCGGGATCACCGAAGAGGGGAGATATAACGAGGTTCCCCTTGCAGCCGCTTCCTGATCAAGGATTCCGCCTTCCGGAATATAAGCTGATACATCAGCGATATGAACTCCGAGATCGAATGTTCCGTCGGGCAGCTTATTTATCGATATCGCATCATCAAAATCTTTTGCATCCGCAGGATCTATCGTAAAGATCTTTTCATGCCTTATGTCAGTTCTGTCAGGTATAAGATGCGTGACAAATTCCTGAGAATACTGCTCAAGGCTGTCCTGTATCTGTTTTGAGAACTCTTCAACAAAGCCGTATTTTCTTGCTATCTTCGTTAATGAAACGTGCGGGTCTTCCTTATTGCCGAGAACTTCAATTATATGCGCTGTCGCCTGATCTCTCCAGTCATCAATATCAATAACGACCACAGTTCCTTCTTTGAGTTCCTCCCACTTCTTCTCCACCTTTTTCTTATTGAGTCTTACATTCAGCCCGTTATCGCAAATAACATGCATAGCTCCGGAAATATATTTTATCTCTCCGACATACTCGGTCTTATCTCTCTTGAGTATTCTTACGATCTTGCCTTCGATATCCCAGAATTTCGGGGTCTGAATAAGCACGAATTCGACTTCATCGCCGTCATAAGCATCATTTACATATATTCTTGGAATAAAAACCGTGCCTTCGATCTCGTTTGAAGTAACTTTTCCGCTTCCGTTCTTTTTTATCTCTATTATCCCGGTATAGGATCTTTCATTTTTACGGATGTAATCTTTTGGCTTTGGTGGTTCATAGAGTTTTCTTGAAGCTTTTTCATGCCTTTTGTCTTTTTTCATTTTATACCGTGCCTTTTTTTATGCCGGGAATTTTTTGCTGAGCTTATCAGTATCTATAACGATCTCGGCTTCTTTTCTTAATTTCTCTGTATATTTCTTGATCTTGTGGTTCACTATCGAGTTTTCCATGCTTTGTCTGAGCTGCTCTTTAATTTCATTCAGTTCGAATTTTCCGCCTGTTCTTTTATCTGTCAGCTTTATAATATGATAACCGAACTGGGTCTGAACAAGGTCGGATATTTCTCCTGTTTCCATTTGAAAAGCAGCCTGCTCGAATTCGGGCACCATTTTTCCTCGGTCAAAGAAACCGAGGTCTCCTCCGTTCTGTCCGCTCGGGCATTGCGAATGAAGTTTAGCATGTTCGGAGAAGTCCTCACCGTTCAGCAGAAGTTCGTGAATCTCGAGCGCTTTTTCTTTATCGGCTTCGCCGAAGAGGATGTGCGACGCTCTAACTTCTTCTCCTTTATTGAACCTATCGGGAAATTGTTCATAATATTTTTTAAGATCATCATCAGAAACGTGAGTTTCATCAAAGAATTTTTTACGGACAAAATTTCTTAATTTCAGATTTCTTTCAACCCTTTCCTTAATAGTTCCCTCCGTATCTCCTGTCTTTGCAAGAGCCTGCCTGAAATCATCTTCTTTTTTAAAGCTTTTCTTCATCTTTATAAGAGTATTCTGTATCTCGGCTGGATCAACTTCAATATTTTCCTTCTTTGCCTCTTCAAGCATCAGAACCGCGTCAACGAGAACATTTACCGTTTCTTCTATTTCGCTTTTTTCAAGGTTTTTCTTTTTAGAGATGAATTTTCTTTCCGCGCATGCGAGATCAAACTCTTTTTCCGTTATTTCGTAGCCGTTAACTTTGATCATTTTAAACTCCGTTTTATTTAAATATTTCACCTGTTTGTTTGTACCAGAACAGGATGTCAAGATGATCCATGGGGATACCGGTATCCTTTGAAAACTTAATCATTTTAGCCTCAATATCAAGATATACTTTTTCGCTAATGGTTTTCGGGATCTCGTCAATAACTCCAAGCAGTACAAGATTTTTCAGAATATGCCTGTCAAGGATCGCGATAGCTGAACCCATGCCGATGTTCCTTAAAAAATGGCTTGCTTCCTTAAAGCTGTATCCTTTGATATTTTCAACCAGCCATTTTCTCAGTTCCGGTATATTATTTGAATTTTTAAGTATGAATTTCTTAAGATCGATCTTACTTACGATCTTCCTATTATGAACAATATAAGCGCTTTTATTATTATGGAACCTTACACCTTTTATATTAATTCTCAAATCCTCTTCATTTCCGTTTTTCAGAAGGCCTTTTTCACGAAGAAATTCTATGCATTTCCAACAGGACTTTGCTTTCGATTGCGGAGTAAGAGTGCAGAATGATAATTCAGCGAAAACATCGTCATTGTTCATTTTTTCAAATTCAGTTTTGAAAGACAGAAGCCTTTTAACTATATCCGGCCTGATCTGTCTGTAAATCTTTAAAATTTCGTCTATGTGATTATCAGTCATAGCTGTCAGCCTCAAGTTTAATTCGTAAGATAAGAATTATTAAATAAAATTAGTATAAAATTATTTGTAATTACTGAAAAAAGTTATTAATTTGCATATTACAATTATCGGGCGGTGAAGATGCTTGCAATTATAGAAGTTACTTATTCCGAATATAGAGATAAGATAAGAAAAGTAAGAAATAAAGTTTTCGTCGAGGGACAAAATGTTCCGGAGAATATAGAAGAGGACGGTAAAGATAATGAATGCTATCATGTGCTTCTTACCAGATATGATCAGCCGATAGCTACAGGCAGAATGGAAAAGGACGGGCATGTGGGCAGGATCGCTGTACTTGAGGAATACCGAGGCATGAATTTCGGAACAATGATAATGAACAAGCTCGAAGACATTGCCTTGAAAAACGGAATAAGGAAGCTTTATCTTAATTCACAGAGTCACGCTATTCCATTCTATATGAAACTCGGATATGAAACGGTCGGTGATTATTTCTTTGAAGCCGGAATCGAACATAAAAAAATGGTTAAAGAACTTTAGGGCAGGTCTATGGGCTTACTGAAAAACATATTAAAAAAGAAAACCAGTTTTATACAGACGGACAATAAAGGAACATATCATAACAATGTAGATGTTGCATCAGAATATTGGGCCGATAGAAAGAAACTTAAAAAATTTGAACCTTTTCTTCTTTATAAATTCAATGATGAGACCGATGCAGTGCGTGCTTTGATGCAGATAGACTGTATAAAAATCGCTGAAGACACCGAGGAATTGATCTGCACAGAACCTCTTATTTATGGCTATTATCCCGTTGAACAGGGAAGTTATGAGGTTATTTTGTGCGGAACCGCGATTGATAAGATACTTTTCGACAAAGTCAAATCAGCTTTTGAAACAAATAACGGCGAAGTAATAAATGAAAAGAAGCCTGAAGAAAAAAAGAAAGAGCCTGTACCTGTAGCTGCAGTAAAAAAAGAAGCTGAGAAATCTTCTCCGGCTGCTGAATTTGTAAGCGATGAGCTTAAAGAGAAAAACGGTAAGGATACAAAAATTAGAATATTCAGAGCTGATAATTCAAAAGATGCCATCGCTTTTCTAGAAAATAAACTTGTAACAAAAAAGGATATGGTAATAATCGTGAAAACGCCGGAAGGTATTTACGGAAGGAATTACCACGGGATATATAAGGTCAGCCCTAGTAAAAAGAAATCATAACTTCACATACTTATTCACAATCTTTTAACAAAAGGCAAACAGGAGTTTTATAAACAAAAGGTTAAAATCTTTTCTTAACCTGCCCGAACTTGCTGTCAAGAAAAAAATCAATTATTTTTCGAAAAAAAATTATTCATTATAAACAGATTGTTCACAATAGGGCTTGTTTATTTTTCGTAACTTACAGTAGTTTTATCAGTTTTAGTATAGATCAATTTGTTTTTGCTTACAGTAATGCTTATAGTATCTCCGTATCTGACATTCCCGGAAATTATTCTTTCTGCTACGGGATCCTCGATCAGATTCTCGACTGCTCTTTTTAAAGGTCTTGCACCGCTTTCAGCATCGTAAAATTCTTCCATAATGTATTTTCTGACTTTTGGGGATATATTAAGTGTAATATCAATTTTCGAAAGTTTTTCGCAGGATTCTTCAATGTGGTTTGAAATGATCTGAAGCACCGCGTTTTCCGAAAGATGATTGAAGACGATCACTTCGTCTATTCTATTTAAAAATTCTGGTTTGAAATACTTTTCGACCGTTTTTCTTGTAGTTTCTTTCATTTTGATCTCTTTTTCTTCAAAAGAGGTTTTACTTCCAAATCCGATATTTTCGGTATTTGAAAGATTTTTTGTGCCTATATTCGATGTGAAAATTATGATAGTGTTCTTAAAGTCCACTTTGCGGCCGTTGCCGTCGGTCAGAACACCTTCGTCCAATACCTGTAAGAGCATTCCGAAAACATCAGGATGAGCCTTTTCAATCTCATCAAAAAGGACGACGGAATACGGGTGTCTTCTTACCCTCTCGCTCAACTGACCTCCTTCTCCGTAGCCGATATAGCCTGGGGGCGACCCGATCATTCTCGAAACATTGAATTTTTCCATATATTCACTCATATCTATCTTGATAAGCGCTCTGTCATTTTCAAAGATCTCCTCTGAAAGCACTTTAGCGAGCTCGGTCTTGCCTACACCTGTCGGACCCAGGAACAAAAATGATCCGATCGGTCTTTTAGGATCTTTAAAGCCTGTCCGTGATCTTTTAACCCTTCTTATTACCGATTCAACAGCCTCCTGCTGGTCTATTATCCTTTTTGAAATAGATCTGGAGATCCTGTTTAGCCTGTTACTTTCAGAGACTTCAAGTTTACTGATTGGTATCGATGTCATCATGGAAATAATGTCCCTAATATTATCAACGGATATATTCAGGAATTTATTTGAAACGGATTTATGCCAATGTTCTCTCTCTTTTTCAAGCTTAGTTCTCAGGTCGTTTATCTTATCCCTCAGTACCGCGGCCTTTTCGAACATCTGTTTTTCGATCTTCTGATTTTTTTCTTTATTAAGGATCTCAATCTGATCTTCGAGCTCAGTGATCTTAGCCGGCACCTTAATGGAAAGGTGTTTTTTAGCGCCTGCTTCATCAATAACATCAATCGCCTTGTCAGGAAGAAATCTTTCGGTGATATATCTGTCGCTCAGTTCGGCGGCGGCCACAAGGCTTTCGTCAGAATACTTAACCTTATGGTGATTTTCATATTTCGACTGAAGCCCCTTCAGTATTTCAAATGTCTCCGAGACCGAAGGAGGATCGACCAGAACTTTCTGGAATCTTCTTTCCAGAGCTCCGTCCTTTTCAATTGTTGTTCTGTACTCATCAAGTGTTGTTGCTCCGATGCATTGTATGTCACCCCTTGCCAGCGCAGGTTTGAACATGTTCGAAGCGTCCATTGATCCCGATGTACTTCCCGCCCCGACAATAGTATGAATTTCGTCCAGGAACAAGATCGTATTTCTGTCGCTCTCAATTTCCTTTATTACAGCTTTAATCCTCTCTTCAAACTGACCCCTGTATTTTGTACCGGCTATAAGCATGCCCATATCAAGACCAAGTATCCTTTTGCCAAGCAGAACGGACGGAACGGATTTTTCTATAATTTTTAAAGCAAGACCTTCGACTATCGCGGTTTTTCCGGTTCCGGGCTCTCCTATCAGTATAGGATTGTTCTTTTTTCTTCTTGAAAGGATCTGCACTATTCTCTCGATCTCTTCAGATCTTCCTATAACAGGATCAAGTTTCCCTTCTTTTGCAAGCAAAGTGATATCATGCGAAAACATTTCCAGAGAGAATTCAGCCTGAGGTTCCATTTTATCATGGGGAACTTTATTCATTTTGGTAGTTGCGCCTGTTATCAGTACTTGTTTTACTCGCTGATATGTAATTCCGTGAAATCTCAGGATCCTTTCGGTATAAGTATTTACAGCTTTAGTCAAAGAGAGAAGCAGATGTTCTGTTCCCGTGTAGGAGCTATTAAGTTCAACTGCTTCCAGAACTGCCTGGGTCAATATCCTGTCGCTTTCATGGCTGAGAGGGATAAAACCGAGTTTTATCAGCTCTTTGTTCCTTGCCATGCCGTTCCCGATGTCTTTCTGAAGCGAGTTAATGTCGCAATTAAGTTTAATTAAAATGTTAAAAGCGGTGCCTTCGTTCAATCTGATAATACCGAGCGCGAGATGACCGGGATAAACAGTATCATGACCGAGCTGAAGAGTTATTTCTTTGGAAAGTTCTAAAACTTTATGCATTCTTGAAGAATAATTTGTTTCCATACAAGCGCTCCGGAATTATTTTTGAAATAAGCTGTCAGCTTTAAGAGAATCTTTCAGGTCTCCGATCTTTTCGCCGACTTTGATCTCGATGATATCATCGTATTTTTTCTTAAAGATCTTTTTCATGTTTAAAACGAAAGGGTCCATCATCATAGATATACGATAAGCTCCGTACCCGAGCTTGGAATACGGTTTTCCCTGTTCTTCCGCCTGTATCTCCGGTTCGGTCTTCATTTCGTCATAATCGGCTATACTCAGACCTTTGTCTATTAGTTCGTCTGTAAATCTGTCGGGAGTAACATATTTTTTCAGATACTCTTCTCCGGAACTGAAAGATCTTATTATCAGAAAAATGAAGCATACGACAAGAAAACCGTTCAAAGCTCCAAATATTATCCCCGCTATTCTGTTAGGGATAGAAGTAAGCAGTATGTCGAAAGTTTTACTCAAGATCTTACCGGTTATATAAAATACAGCGAAAATAATGAAAAAAGCCGCGATCTGAACAAGCATCAGTATCACTCCTTCGGGTTCTTCAGAGATAATACCAGAGATAAAGCTGCTCATCGCTGTATTAAAATAGAACGCGCAGAATATTCCAGCGAACTGAAAGAGCTGCGGAATAAAACCTTTCCAGAAACCGACTAGCGCATAGAATACTATTATAACGAGCACTATAATATCAATGTGATTCATTTATTATCTCCCGTAAAATTTTCAATAGAATATAATAAAAAAAGAGTGACGCGTCACTCTTTTTATTCTCTTTATTGGAGTTTATAACTAAAATCCTCTGTTCTGCATCCTCTGGATCTTCTGCTGCTTTCTTGTAGCCTGAATTCTTTCTCTTCTGTTGACCCATGTAGGTTTTTCGTATCTTTCTCTAAGCCTTAACTCAGCCAAAACACCGCTCTTCTCAAAAGTTTTTGTAAATCTTTTAAGCGCTTTTTCGAAATGTTCACCGTCTCTTACTTTAATGTGTATCACTACTTTTCACCTCCTTAAGGCGCGATACTTAATTTGCGACGGGCAATATAAATAAAATTAATGCCGGTAGCAAATAAAATTTTATTAATAAGTCTTTATTTTAAAACCGTCATTTTTCTTATCTGGTTTATTCCGTTTTCAGATCTTAGTCCGAAATAATAAACTCCGGATGAAAGTTTATCCGCTTTCCAATCAAATGAATGATAACCCTTATTCAGCATTTTTTTATCTATCAGCGTATCCACTATTTCACCGGAAGTGTTATATATTATCAAAGAAACCTGCTGAGAAGTTTTCAGATTGAATCTGATCTTTGTTGAAGGGTTGAAAGGGTTCGGGTAATTCTGTTCAAGAACGAAACCGCTCGCGGTGAATTCTGTACTCTCGATTCCGGCAGCTGACGAAAAAATAAGCTGTTTAATATCCGAAATATTCTGATCGTCCGTAACGCGGAACATTATATTCCAAGATTTATCGGCTTCAAATGTTGTGCCGCTGAAAATCCCGTCTGAGCTGAGTTCTAAGCCATATGGGTAAGGGTCAGTTGAGAAAGCTGTCTTCATACCTGAAACATCAGAGGTGTTTGAGAGAGAAGATATCACAGCGTCAGTTACTTTCCCGTTTGAAATTCCCGATGCCCATGCGATCCCGGTCGTCAATGAATCTCCGTAAAAGAATTCAATTTTTGAACTTGAATATATTCTTGTTTCAAAGTCCAGGTCAACTTCCTGAACATCGTATAATGAAGTTTTCCATCTTACCGTAAGACAGCTGTCATTCACTGAGTAATATACGCCATCGCCGTCAGCAGGATACGCCATGAGGTCGGCTCCGTATGCAGTTATGGTCTTAAAAGCCAGAATATCGCCTTCCGTTCTTATATAATCAAACCCGTCTTCAATTTTTATTGATCCGTCAGTTGTTACTGTAACTTTATCGTACAGTTTTCCGTAGAAAGGAAACTGGAACGGAAGATCAATAACTGCGTAGCCGTCGTCATCATTGGTCACAGAAAGAATGTTTTCTGTGTTAAGAAGGAAATCTCCGGTGTTTTCAACCTGATCATATTCGCATATAACATCCCACTTATAGGGAGGCAGTCCACCCGATGCCGAAAATGCGTAAGAATATGGTATCCCGGGTTCAGAAACCGGAATAGTGATTTCGTCAATAACAGGCGCGTCAAAATCCACCGAGGTTATAACCGAAAGGTAAGTAGTACTGTTTTTTGTTATAGCGACAGAGGTCTGCGGGCTGACATATTCATTCAGGGCTTTGTCAATTATTGAGAACGAAGTCACGCTTCCTCTTCCTGCCGTATCTTTCTCCTTATGTTCGACGCATATAAAAAATTTTGCTTTTTCATTCGGATTTATATATGTTAAGAGCGGGCTTATATCTATACCTAGCTCAAGTATATTGTCAATTCCGTTCATTCCGAAAGCTCCGCCCTGATAGTTAAAGTGAGGGAACTGCACATAAAACTCGGGGACTGTTGCTGTCGTATCTGACGATACACCCGCATAAATCTTCAATTCTTCTCTGTCGCTGAAATTTATTGTGGATTTCATGTACAGACTCGGAGAAAAATCATCTCTTACTCTGATAGTGTGAACGGCATTCATCCATATTCCGCCTTCCTCAAGGCTTAAGGCCATTGTTCTGTAAGCAACCCATATTTTTCCGCTGTCAACCCAGCCTGAACCCCATGAATTAGCCATCAGAAGACCTCCGATCTCCCAGTCCTTCATATCAACAGTGTCATCTCCTGTGATATCGAGATCATTTGTAAAACGGCCGTCGCCGTTGATATCGATTCTTATAGAATCATTATATCCTACGAAAGTCATTGCGTGGTTCACGGCAGAGTCCCATTTCCAAAGTATGGATTTTCCGAATTCTTCTGTACCTTCTGGAAGAGGGTCTATTTCAACCCAGCTTACTCCGGCGGCAAAATTCACTATACCGCCTGTCGGCGATCCGTCGCAATAATCGTTAAAATACTGTTTAAGGGTCTGAAGCCCTTCAGGGGTTCCCACCGGAATAGTTTTAACTTCAACTATTCTTTTCTCCATACCTGACAAATAATTATCAAATCCCCCCATCCATATTTTATTCATTGTCAGAGGGTCAGTTGAAGGCCACATTCCGCCGTAAGTTGTAACATTCGGTATCCCGCCTGCATTGATGATGTCCCATCCGCTAAAGTAAGTTGATCCGATGTCACCCGAGCCGCTGTTCAGGAAATTATATGTATAATGCGTCGGATACTGATTGTCTGTAACATTTGCGCTTGTTCCGTTAATGCAGTTCATTTCATAGGTGAAATTATAACCTACACCGCTTGCCTGTGCGCAGCTGCCGCCCATCTGATTGAATATCGGGCGGAAATACGGCAGAACGGAATTATCCAGTTTGTACGGTAGCTCTTTACCTTTGTATTTATCAGGCAGAGTCAACTTTGGAATGGCATCGATTCTCTGCATTTCTTCTGCATCAGGCATCTTCCACCCTCCTGCCAGCCAAGGTTCTCCGTTAGGATCTGGGTTCATATTTATAAGTTCGGCATTAGCCATAAAAAACAATGAGATCGAAAGCAGCAAAATTGATTTCTTCATGTTAAGCTCCTTATTTTGAATTGTCGGCAGTAATGTAGTAGAAATATTTATTGCCTGTTATAACGCTGTTGTCAGTGTAAGATGTAGAAGAAGAAGTATCAAGGTATGTAAACCCGGAATATGGATCAGCAGATCTGTATATTCTGTAAGAAACCGCGCCTGCAACCGCTTCCCATACTATTGTCGCTGAAGCTGAACCGCCTGTGATCGCTGTTATTACAGGAGTACCGAGAACAGCCTGCAATGCAAAAGGTATTGTCTTTATGTCTGAAATATTATTAGAGTCTGTAACCCTGAATTTTATGTTCCATGTATTGTCCGTTCCGCTCAAAGTTCCGCTGAATATACCGTCTGTGCTCAAAGACATTCCGTAAGGGAAATCAAGAGTCGTGAAAGATGTTTTAAGTCCTGAAGGATCATAAGTGTTCGAGTATTGAGAAATGTTACAATCCGCAGAGCTTCCGTTAGACACTCCGGCTGACCAAACAAGGCCTGCAGTCAATCCTGTTCCATAAAAGAATTCTATATGTGAATCAGCGTAGATCTTAACTGCAAATTCAAGATTCATTGCCTGGTATCCGCAAATTGAAGTTTTCCATCTTACTGTAAGATGATCAGCGTCTTTATAATAGAATATTCCGTCCCCGTCAACAGGATAAGCCTGAAGGTCCTGAGAATAAACTGTAATGGCTCTTGTAGCGATAATGTCACCTTCGTTCCTCACATAAACGAATTCATCTCCGAACAGGATCGATCCGTCTGTGCACACTGTAATGTGGTCGTAAAGTTTACCGTAGAACGGAAAATCAAAATCAAGATCGATCCTTGCGATCCCGTCGTCGTCGCTGTTCGTAGTTAGCGGAATTTCGGCTTCAGTCGGGAATGTGTTTGAATTAGTCACTTCTGTATAGTCATAAAGCGTATCCCAGACATAAGGGGAAACGCCGTTACTTACCGAAAGCTGTTCGCTGTAAGGTAATCCGGACTGTGCGTCAGGCAGCGAAGAATTGGTTATTGAAGGCTGATTAAAGCTGGTACTTGTAGTCACGCTCATAT
>CALMWI010000382.1 GCA_937873545.1 uncultured bacterium
CTTTCATTTCAAGTCTGAAAAGTTTGTCCGGTCCGATATGTATCCAGTTGGGTTTCCAGTCGCCTGAAGACTCGTCAGCTCCCCAGTTGGTCGTGTACATCCAGCTTAGTTTAGCGTTTTGTACATAATTTGATGAATCAGGAAGCATGATCTCGTCGTCAGTCTGATTGCAGACAGCCATAGCTATTCCGTATCCGGTTCCGTTACCATAAATGTCTTTACAGTAAGCTACATGGAATTCATTAATCGCAGTGACTCCATCAGTATCCACCGCACCGTCAAATCTCAGATCGTTGTAGTCTGTCCATACCCAGCTGTTCAGATCGGCAGGAGTTAAAGATCTACCCACACAGGTTGAATTAATTCCTGCGTCAATACCACCGTCCAGTCCGCCTTCGCCGAACGATTGCGTCCAGTAATAATATCCAGTAGCGGGATCATATACAACATCACCGGTTCCTGTCCATGCTCCTGGAATAGATGTACCGCCTTCAGTTGCTTCAAGTCTTTTAGGAGCTGCCCAAGTAGTCCAGTCGTAACCCCAAGTAGCATCAGCTACAGCATACATAGCCCAAGAATCAGTAGTCGCTCCGCTCCCATCGTAATCGTAATCATTGTACTGTGTAAAAAAATACCCGTTGATAAACTCTGTCGCGAACGGATACCTTCCGCCCGGAGCAGACCACCAGTAAGAACTTGAGTACAGAGTTGTGGTCAGACTTGATAATCCGCTTGAACCCCATGTGCCCACCATTGCTCCGATAGTACCTAAACCTCCTGTGGCGTGGAGCTGTCTGTAAATAGAACCGACCATTGATCCTGTTACCGGATCAAGATTCCACTGAACCTTCCTGTTATAGCCGTAAATCCAGCCGTTACCGTGACCGGCTTTATCAAAAGCCGTGCTAATCAGACCTGAATAAGGCATCTTAGATTCTGTGATCAGACTATTATCCGGATCGCAGTTTAAGATTTTTTGTTTCATGCTGCTTTTTTTCAGATCCGTAATCCCGATCGCAAATGCGGATACTGTAATCGCCGTCATCGCGAGTGCCAGAATAATTTTACGCATAATTCCTCCTCGTTATAAATAATTATTTTTTTGCCAGAGGGTTGACATCCAGTTCGAACCATTCGATCATTGATTTGAACATATTTGTAACCTCGTCATTATCGTTCTGCAGATAGAACAGCGGGAACGCGAATAATGCTGTTCTGTTTATATCGCCTTCAGATATGAACCTTGTTGCTATTGTTCCTGATTTTCTGTTGATATAATCGCTCTTGTCTCCGTCTGTAAGAACAGGATCGATATATTTCAGGTTGTGTTTAAGTGTGTCAGCTCCTGTAACTTCATATACCATATCCGCGTTATAAGAAAGTTTCGGCAGATCGTAAATTGATTTATACCTGTAAACGGCCTCACCTTT
This sequence comes from uncultured bacterium, assembly GCA_937873545.1. Taxonomy (GTDB): domain Bacteria; phylum UBA4055; class UBA4055; order UBA4055; family UBA4055; genus UBA12480. The sequence goes on from CALMWI010000382.1 coordinate 1,431, forward strand.
AAAGGCTTCAAGAGTCGGTATACCAGTTAGCACGGTTCCATTATCTTTGAGAGATAGAGGCACTAAAAAGGAATTAGGTCCGATCTGGAATAAAAAGTCTTTCCAGCTGTCGTTCACTTTTGCGCTATCAAGCTTCAGCTGTGTCATTAAGCCGGCGTCAGATATATGCTCATAAGGCGACACGCCGATGAAGTCGTAGTTATCTTTCATATAATAATCTGCAGGTACGTTAGAAGGTCTTACATTCCATATAGCCTGACTGAACCATGTTTTTGTTTCTGGGAATTTAAAAGAATATATCCCGAAATAATCATGGAAGAAGTTTAATGTAATATCCGCAACTTCCGAAACTGACGCTGCATTAGGATCGAAAACCTGCCTTACCGGAGCGATATACTGATTTACTTCAAGCCTGTATGGCTGTTTCTTCATCAGGGCTGAGTGGCCGATGATGAATACCTTTCCGCCCACATCAAGGTATTTACCGAGGTATTCAGCATAACCCTGATTATCTGAAGTTCCGCTATAGTCAACACCGGACTCGTTACTTCTGTCTTCAGATGCAATTATCAC
>CALMWI010000383.1 GCA_937873545.1 uncultured bacterium
CGTACCAAAACTCAGGCATAGGATCCACTATTTTATCAGGATCATCTGAATTAGTAGATTGCCATAAGAAATCTTTCGGAATTCCTTCGGCGGCATAGTCGCCAGTAACGAGGACTGCATATTTTTCAGCAGCGTTTATTACAAAAACAACAGCTGAAAACATTACTAGTACTACAGTTAGCTTCTTCCACATAAACTTTCTCCTTATTTTTACTTGTTTTTATTTTAGATACAACATTTTTTTTATTGCTTGCACGTCGTCGCCTAGTGATAATCTATAAAAATATAATCCCGAATTTATATTATCAGCCTTGAATGTAAAATTGTATTTTCCTTTATTCAGCTTGCCGCTTACAAGATTCTGAACAAACTCTCCTTTAGAATTGAAAATGCTAATCTCAACATTAGACACTTTTTTTAAGCTGAACTGGATTTTTGTTTCGTTATTGAATGGATTTGGATAATTCTGAAAAAGCTCAAATGTATTTTTGAGACTTTCAGGATCGCTCTCAACGCTTGTATCAATTTGTTTTTTTTGAAAAAATATTCGGGTATTTAAAGTGGAATTTTCAATTTCTTGGTAAATCTCATAAAAAGTATCAATATTGTTAAAAGCTGTATAAAAATTTCCGTAACTAAATCCTCTTTCTTCTCGTATCACGCTTGTATTCCATATCCCGTTTTGTTTTATAGAGAGAATCAAACTCGTATTCTCCCCAAAGTGCATTTCAAACAGATGAAGATTATCATTTTTATCAATAAATAATCGTCTGTAATTCCAATCATTATTTGAATTGATATAATTAAGGTCTGACCAAAGGCTATCATTAAATGTTTTGAATGTCTCGTAGTTTGTGTTTACAAGATTAGAAGGTCCTGTTGAAATGTTCGAATAAAAACAGCTATCGTTAGAAACTACTAATGCCTCACCACTAGCACTACTGTCGAACATTTTTATCAATGTCCATGTATTTAATTGTTCATCGTATTTTAAGAAATATGGATATTGAGGATTAACTGATCTACCTACACTATATAAATCATTATTTTCATCAAATACAGAAAAGGAATATACACTTATATTTTCATTACTTATTTTTGTTGCTGCTTTCCAAACAGGCTCTGTATCGGCAATATCGCAATAAGTGTAATAAGTCGTACCTAAATACCATGTCAGATAAATTCTATCATTTTTATTGATACCTGTTCTTAGTTTACCTGTGGCATAAGGACTTATTTCATAAGGCTCAGACCAACTATCTCCATTAAATCTCTTATACAAGACTTCGTACGATGAACTGCCTCTCAAATAAAATAAATGTACATTGTTTTGCGAGTCGCATAATGCTTGCATTTCTACAATTCTATAAAAATTATATTCAGGCGTTAAGTTTACCGTAGTTGACCATGTCTGACCGCCGTCTGTTGATTTTCGATATTCAATTTGCGAATACCAAGTCAAATATTCATATTCTATATCTTTTATCCAAAAGGTATGAAGCACTCCGTTATGATCAACCGTAATTACAGGGTATTCATATCTGATTTCTGAATATATGCCTGTGCTAGATAATTGTACAGGGTCACTCCATTCGTACTGGGCAAAAAGTGAGAATAAGCAAAATAGTATTAGAACTAACTTCTTCATTCTAATTTATCAGAAATATTTTTTGATTTGAATTTCATATCTAAAAAAACTCTTTTTATTGGTGTTTATAATCTAATAAAACTTATAGTAGATTGTCAAACTATTTTTTTATTTATTTTTGAAAAATTTACTATAAAACTTCATTACAATATTGTAAAATTTTTCTTGTATAAATTCTGTAATGAATCTAAATTGCCACATAGGGTTAGGAGAAATAAAGACATGCTAAAAAAATAAACGAAGGCTAACATTGGAAAAATGACTTGACTTGTGTTATATTACTTGTAAGCTTTTTTCCATGACCGTTAGCCTCCATTAATTTTTAAATCTAGACCCTATGTGGCAATATATGTGGCAATTTAGAGCAAAAGAAAGAGGCGGTTTTTTGCCGCCTCTCTTGTTTTAATATTTATAGCTGAGGGTCATTTTATCAGGATCATCTTCTGTGTGAGAGATTTACCTTCTACTTCAAGCGTGTAATAGTATACACCTGAATTCAGCCTGCTGCCGTCGAATTCTACGGAATGGTATCCAGCACTCATAACTCCGCTTGCGAGTTCTGCTACGATCTGGCCATTTACATTGTAAACATTAAGTTTTACATCAGCGCTTTTCGCAAGATCAAACTTTATCTGCGTTACAGGGTTGAACGGGTTCGGATAGTTCTGGTACAGTTTCAATTCCGTCGGCAGTACTGACGAGTCTGTAATATCAGCCGGATTTCCGTCGCCGATCTTCCCGTCAAGTTTGGAAAGCAGATTTCTAAGTTCAGATGAGTAATCGGTTCCGTTTTTACCTTTACCTTCTGATGCCTTCAAAATATTTGCAATGGCAATATTAATATCGGCAAGAATAACCTCTTCTTCGCATTCGGCTTCGGCTTTTATCTCTTCTGACACAGCTATCGATTCATCATATCTTTTACCTTTGATATGTGTTGTTGCCTTTAATCCTTTGAAGAAGTTTTTATTTGAAGTTTTATCCGAATTGTAAGCTTCATCATACATAGCTATCAGTTCAGAATTATCCATATCAAGAAGCGTATATAGGTAAGGAAGTCTTGACATCGCAACATAGTATTCCGGAGAATCGACATATTTACTTATAATATGCTCATAAAGATTTATCGCAGGCGTCAATTTCCCGTCGGTTTCGAGCTTTATAGCGCTTGTTAAAATCCTGCTTTCTTCAGTAATGTATCTGTTTATAGAATTACTACCCGGCAAATCAGTGCCCGTAGGACCGATCAGATTCGGTTCATAGTCAATATTGTAATATAGATGCCCGAAGAAATAATCATCCGTTACCTGAGTTGATCCCCAGTAATTCATTTGGGCATCGACAGTTATTATATGGGGATCCCGTAACGCTAATTGCGCAATTGAGATTCCATATTTGCCGGCACTCGAAATTATATCATTATAACGCATATATAAATTACCTGTGGGAGTAATGCCTATATTCGCGCTTGGGAATACTGAAGAGTTTCCCACATATGCATTTTTCTGAATTAAACAGTTTACTTCCCCGGAAATCTGTTGTTGTTCCGTGTTAATCAAAAATGGAAAAGCTTCAGAACCGGATATAGTAATACCAAAATACTTATTGTTTGTTATTTCGCACTTTGAGACCGCCGGCGAACACATTTTTAATGATGCTCCGATACCAAAATAATTTATTATGTTTCTGCAGAATATTCCGTCGGCGCTTGTAATTGAAATTCCTTTTCCTTCATCTACTCCTGATAAACTGAGGTCAGTTACTATACCGGTCAAATTATTGTCGGTTATAGTATAAGTTGAACCAGGCTGCATTCCAACCAGATTTATTCCGTATTTACAGCCTTCGAAGATTGAATTGGTAACGCAGAAAACAGCAGGAATATCACCGAAAATACCAGTTTCGGCATTATACATTTTTACATTATCAAATGTTACTTTACTTCCTGTATAGCATTCGATACCGAGCCAATTACCTGTAGTTCCGATATATGAAAATATCGTACTCGAAGCAACTATATTTCCTTGATCTTTTATAATGATTTCAGCTCCTTCTGACAATTCTACATTAGACCCGTTTTCGAAGACAAGAGAAGCGCTGTTCTCAACAAAAAGTTTTGCATACTTACCCAAACTTAAAGTAGTTCCTGCTACAATTTTAACTTCTGATAATGAATTAAGTGTTAGAGTTGAATTCTCCATAACTTGTAGATTACTTAAATTATCGGTTGTTAATTTTCCGGTAATCTTTCCAATCCCCTCGAAAACAATTCTTGAATCATTGTTAAAGACTATATTTGCACCGTCTTCAATTAATAATTCCGAATTTTGAGTATCGTTTCTGTATCCAAAATATATTTTTTGAATTATCGAACTAGATCCGGTTAATAAATGCAAGTCGCAATTATTTAGAATCATATTGCTCATAGTTGAATTCATTTTTATTTCACCGCTGTTTATAATTCTGTCTACGCTATTATTATCAAATCCGTTAAAATAAGTCCTGTAGTCCAAATTAAGCTTACCGTATTGGGCTATTTTTAAATCGGTATTATGTAAATAAAAATTTACATTGTTAAACGGGCCGAGGGTTATATCTGGTGCAATAGTAGAAGAGACTGGAATTCCTATATTAAAGTTATCAATAATAAGTGTGCTGCCTCCCAAAATCGGTGGAAGCACATCATATAGCATCGTTAGTTCTTTTTGCTGGCCAATTGGCATATTCTGATATGGATATTTAATATGTAACTCGTTACTATTTCTATAATCCATAAGAGTAAATGAATTAATTATCCCATCATATAAATTGTTTCCATCATAAGTATCAGGAACCTCTTTAAAACCTAAGAAAAATTTTCTTGGATCTAAGGAAGGTAATGATTCCACATTAGAAGTTATATCAATTCCAAATTCCAATGGTTCTTGATTGTATCCCTGCATTGGTAAAAGATCCCATTCCATTTCAGGATGCTCGTCTTCACCACATTGGAAAGATTTGATACGAGATCCATAGTTAGGATAAACAGCGTTGATGTCATCAGAAACACCGAAATACTCACATCTTAGCAGTTTTCTATTGCTATGATTAACTGTAACCTTGTATGCCATTTCCGGTTTTACTTTGGATTCTACAACAAGCCTTGTAACTTCCTGGATTTTAGCTTCACCAATGAGTCTATAAGGTAAGTAAAAGTAACCATCTCTTAATTCTTCAGTTACAATTTGTGGCCAATTTTCACCCCAACTATTAGCTATTTTTAATGCTCCGATTTCCCAGTCTGCCATTGTAACTCGTCCGTCTCCGTTTGTATCTCTATCATTCGTACAGCCGTTTATTCCATCAAAATCAAATTTTACATTGTTATCGTACCCAACAATAGTCATCGCATGATCAATATCCCCAGATGTGCTTTTAATGAATGCTTTACCTGCTTCAGCACTATAAGACGGTAAAACATCTAAGATAGCATTTGATATATTCATTGTGAAGACGGCAACTCCGCCACAGGGGCTACCGTCTCCGTGGTCATAAAGGTATTGCTTAAGTTTCAGAAGCTCGTTCGGATCACTCAAATTACTGAATTGTTCAGCGTATAAAGTTCTGTTTTGCATTGCGCTGTAATACCTGTCGTAACCTGTCATCCATTGAATATTATTACCATCCATGTCATCTTCCCACCTTTGGGGATAGGAAAATTCATCTGCAGATTCTCTTGTAACTTCTCTCCAAATTGAGCAATTAGGAACTCCAAATTCATTAGATGTGTTAACAGCATCACTTACATATGACCCAAAAGTTGGATTGCCTTTATTGT
>CALMWI010000384.1 GCA_937873545.1 uncultured bacterium
AATATCTGGCGAAGATTTCTCCGTTCTCTATTTTTTTCCCCACATCAGTATCGGAATGATCGAAAACAGGAATGACAGGGAAAGCAGGCACAGGCGGCATCCAGATAGAGGAAGCATCCGGTAAAGTATTGGGAGTAAAAACAGGCACCCATGTCAGCTCAAAAATACCCGCGCCTTTGTAATAGCTGAGCTTTGCGGATGTAACGCCTATCCTTACCTCGTCGAATTCGGGCAGAATAAATTCGCTCAGGTCTTTGGGCGAGACAACATCGGTAATGAAAATTCCCTCAGCCTTTCCGTAGATAATCTGCTGCTTACCTATTCTGATGTCAAAATCGTTGAAGTACATATCAATATAAGCTTCTTTAAGGTTAAGCTCAAGGCTGTCGTTCATATAATGTTTAAGGTACGGACTGACCAGAAAACCTATCCTTTCCGCTTTTTTTCTAAAATCAAGACTGAATGTGTTCTGAATGACGCTGAACTCATTGTCGCCGCCAGTCAGTATCCCGGAATAATTCCTCACAAAGCCGTTTATCTCCACATTTTCTAAAGCGTGAACGGATATTAAGGCTGTTAGAAGAATGTATATTAATTTCTTCATCGTAAGATCTCCTTTGGGACGGTTATTTGCCCATTGTCATGCTTCTTTCCGTAAATTTACTCTCGGGTATTCCAGTGTTGATCTTAACTTCGTCGAATAACATCTGCGTTCTGTGATCTTTCTGAACATTGTGCATCTCCGTTTCAAGTATAGTCCAGAATCCCGATATTTTCTCGAATTTCTTAATGTTGAGAACTTTTAAAAGTCTGTCCCTGTCGTCATAGAACTCCCTTTTTAAGCCGAGATAATTTTCCTTCATCACCCATGTGATCGTTTTTGAATACATATAATCTTCGTCTTTAGGGACACTTTCCACCACAAAGCATTCGTAATCGCCGATCCTTTCGGTGCGGAGAAGTTTGTGTTCGTCGTCATCGGGATGCCTGTCGCCAAGGTCGTCATAAGTAAAATCCGAACCCATAAAATAATCGCCTTTGCTGTCGGACGAGATCCTCTTATAGGTGTGATTCGAGACCT
>CALMWI010000385.1 GCA_937873545.1 uncultured bacterium
ATTGTGAATTTTATGATCGTAAAAGCCAGTCTTGAAGTGATTTTGTCAATGTTGTTATTTAAATAAACCGATTAATACAAGGCATGATAGTAATACAAAATGAAATAAAAATTATACTTGAAAATATTCATAACATTTGATAGTGTCAGTTTATCTTTGTCGGAAACAAATAATATTTATCTGGTTCCTTCTAAAAATGAGTGGGTTGGCAGAATCTGTTAATTCTTGAGAAGTCGAATCTGCCTAAAATAAGATAAGCAATGTTAATGAGATTCTTTTTAGTACTGTAACCTCTTGCTTTAGCCTTTGCCGCCTGGATAAGAGAGTTGAATCCTTCGAGGATTCCGTTTGTCAGTCTAGTTGTGTGCCATTTTACAATGCCTTCACGGTGTTTCATGATAGTGCCTGCCGCCTGTTCCATCGGGAGCATTCCCGATCTTTCCGCCCATTCGCACCATTTATTTATAAGAAGTTCAAATACTTCCGTTGATTCAGCCTGATAACACAGCTGGAAGTTTTCACGCATATGATATGCTTCAACTGTCCTGAGATGCATGTTTTCAAGCTCAAGTTTTTTTACTTTTTCCAGATCCCGTTCTGACAGATTTTCCCTGTTCTTAAGCAGGACATACCTCATGTTCCTCAGTGCCGGTGTCCGGTCTCTTTCCCACTTCCTGACTCTGTCGACAGCATCATTTATCACTTTCATAACATGAAACCGGTCAAATGTATGCGATGCTTCAGGAAGATATCTGTCCACTCCGCTTATAAATGACGGCGACATATCACTGCATACATTCGTGATCTGTTCAGCTCCGCATCCCTTTTCCTCAAGCCTTTCCGCAAATCCCTTCACCGTCTCAACTCCTCTTCCTTCCTCTATGTGAACAACCGACTTCTTCTTAAGATCTACGAACAGCGTGATATAATCATGTCCCTTCCTCGCTGATGTTTCATCCATCCCGATCTCCTCAACTTCACTCAGATCCTGCAGCTCCCGCATCTCACTCACATATTTCTCTATGATCTTCCATATCTTATAGTTGGAAACACCGATTATCTCTTTCAGCTGATTCGGAGGCATACACCGTGCTATCTGTAAAATCAGAGCCTCAAACAGCAGCGTGAAGCCGTTAAGTTTCCCTGCCCACGGCGCTTCTGTCTGACGGACATGTCCTTCTCCCGTAACTATCCGCGGAACTCTCGCTTCAAGATAGCATTCATGCTGAAAGAAATTAAGATGCCTCCAGCGCTTTACTACCGTGTCATGTACCGGAAATGTCCCCGATATTCCTGCCGCCCTGTCCTCATAAAAGAACCTGCTTCCTTTCCTGAAATCAAGCTTTATCGTAAGTATCTTCTTCACTTCTTCAAATTCAACTGAATCAACATACCACGGTTCTTCTATACCAAGCGCCATCCGGAACAAGTCTTCCATGTTCTTCATACTCTTCTCCATCATTTTTAAAATGCCTGTCTATTTCTATTGATTTTTTTTATTCAGGAAAGTTTACCCACTACTTTTTTACAGGAGCCAGAAAATTGAAGTCTTAGTTTAAAAAATTTCAATAAAATCATAAAATCTGTAAACTAAATAGAACCTAAATCGTTCGATTCTAAATTTTTACTGACTCTAGTCTGAGGTTTGTGTTTTATTGATTGGTTTTTGTTCTGAACTGTTAAAAAAGAGGCAGTTTTTCAAGTGGGAAAGATTTTTTTCTGTTGAAGTTGCTAAAAATGGCTTTAAAAGGCGTGTTTAAGCGGCGGCACAGAGTGTCGCAGTAATAAAAATGTTTTGTTTTTCAGATCGGGATTGCGGTTTTCTCCCAGATAAGGTCAAGCTGTAACGCTGTTTTTACGGATTTTGATACTTTCATCACGGTGGTTCCGGCGTGAGTTACGATTTTACCTGCGAAATCAAGGAATTTTCGTCTAAATGTTGTCGGATAAGTGTCTTTGCCGATGATGTTTTCGACACAGTCCCGTTTAAACGCCTGATGCAGATTGAATGAAAGGATCATTATGTTGAAATAAGCTTCAT
>CALMWI010000386.1 GCA_937873545.1 uncultured bacterium
TTTTTGAGATCACATTAATAAACCTGATCAAAATACTTTTCAATTACCTTTTTATTCTTTGGATTTTCTTCGCAGTTTATGGTATGTAAACCCCATGAATGCTCTTCAAAATCCTTTTCACAAAACGGGCATTGTAACATGATTACTCCTAACCGTAAATTGTAGTTAAACCTTCCGGTCTCAATACTACCGGCTTAATCAGACAGTCAAGTGAACACCATATCTTTTTTGTTGACAGCGTAGAACCCATTGAGAACCTTAGCGGAATACCGTTTGTTGAACTTGTTGAAATCGAGAATCTGTCAGGATACGGTTCAAGCGGTTTCGCTGCTAAAACTACGCAATCTCTCTGAATAAGCAGGTTTCTTGTATTAGTAGTTTTCTGTTTTGCAGCCCATACAAGAGCGGTTCCTGTACAATCTGTCGGTAATGCAGGATAAAGTTTAACGCTTGCAACTGAAGAAGAAGCGGCTGCTGATTCCTCAATAGCTACGCAATAATGAACAACGCCGTTATCGTCAGTTAGATAACATTGCGCGCCTTTTGATACTTTAGCTGTTGATGCTCCACCTGATCCGGTTACGGTTGCCAAAGTGTATTCAAGCCCGGTTGTTGTGTCAACTGCATTTACAGCGGACACATCGGCTGCGATTGTCATAGTCTCGTTAAGAGCCTCAAAAGCTCCGTTCGCTGTCGTATCCCAAACAAACTGAGATTCCCAAATGTCAAAGCCTGCCCTTCTGCCAAGTGATGCCTCTCTAAGCGCGGGCGTATCCCCTGAGCTTGAAACAACATTCCACTGTGCAAGATTAAGCAAAGCACCGGCTGCTGAAGAATTGATTATAAGGTTTCTGTTATTCATCGGAGCTTTTTCCTTATTCATTCTCAGTCTTGCATCCAAAAGAGTTGAATAAGCTGACAATGTAGTTCCGGGCGTTCCTGTATATGACTTCGCATAATAAGCATATTCGTTAAGCGTTACCGTTTCGATTTTCTCAGATAATGCTTGAACCATGCTGTCAAGAACTTCAGAACCGCCTGTTCTGATTAAAAGATTCCACTGCTCAGCTGTGAACTCGTGATCTACTGTGTAAATCTTGTCAAGAGTTATATTTCTATAACCTTGCGTGAAATCAGTTGCGGAGTTACCGGAATCTGAATGCGTTGCGGCTGTTGACACTTTCGGGACTGCGATTTTGATAGTATCCATTTTCTCGCCGAAATTCGTGTCGATATTTCTTTTTGATACTGTCGGGCTTGCGGCTACAAGTGAAGCCTCAAGTTTTGTGGCAAGTTCCGCAATAAGCGGAGTGCCTTCTGCGATTGAGTTGGCTTTTAATACTTCAGTTGCCTGATAACTCATTTTAGCATTAGTTGTCATTTTGACTCCTATTTTTTGTTGTATTTTTCCATTAATTGCGCTTTTTTCTCTGCGATATAATCATCCAGAGTTTTTACAGTTGTCGTATCTGTCGGATCGGACTGCTTAGCTTTCTTCAGATCTTCAAACTCGGTTTTGATTGTTTCAAGCTGTTTTTTCAAGTCTTCACTTTCGACTTTTGCGATGTCAAGCTCTGCTTTTATGACATCAAATTCAGCTTTTGCGATTGTTTCAGGTGCTGTCTGTGTTTCCGGTTCGGCTGCCTTTGTTTCCGGCTCTGCCTTCGGTTCTTCAGATGTTTCCTTTTTCTCAAATCCAAGTCCTTTGAGTTCTGCGATGCCTGCGTCCGTTTTTAAGAAATCTTCAAGTTCCTTTTTCATGTCTGGCTCCTCTTCTTTTTTAAATAATTTATCATATATTTTTTCAATCATTTTTGCCATTGCGCTTTTCTCCTCTTCAATTTGCGCCTCACCTGCTAAAGATACGCCTGTTATCGTTTTTGCTTTCGCTTGTTTCATAAGCTCTGCATTACCTTTGATGTTTATCTTTTGACGCCAAACCCAGTCCGGTTCTGATTTATCAATAAAGGTCTGCATTAAGTAAACATTTTCAGCGATCTCGAAGTTATGATTAGTGTCTGAAGGGCTGTTTTTACCTTGCTTAATCAAATAGTCTAAATTCCATTCACAAGCCTTTTCAAGTTCTTCATTTTCGATGAAATCACCTTGCGAATCAGTCTTGTTTGCCCGATAAACTATACACTCGATAATACCTTCGATCTCGTCAAATTTAGTTACTTCAAAGGCATTTACCTTGTTAAACCCGCCCGCCTTTATGATTACCTGTTCAAAGTTCGCAGGTTTGAAATCACCGTAAAGAATTGAAGTCAATTTGACTTTAAGCTGTTTAAGTTTTCTCATTATTCATCCTCCTTTACTGCTTCAAGTCCGATTTTCCAAGTACCGTCTGTCCTTTTTGACATATAGAACTTCATATACGGGTAAAGATTAGTATTATAATGCTTAAATCCGTTAGCGGTTAAAGCTGCCGTTGAATCAATATAAGTCCAGCCGTATATATCAGGATCAAGCGAGCCGTAAGTTCTAAAAGAAGCTCCAGAACTTACGGATGCACCTGTATATTGCACTGTCATTTTCTTTACCCCGGCAGGGACAGCGTATATCTGATGTGGTGCGCCTGTGAAAGTGGATGTGTCCGCTATTATGTGACCGCTTGCCGTACTTACAACCGCTGTACTTACTGTGTTCGTATTGTCAGCGGCTTTATGTATTGAAGTAGTCCAAGTAGTTCCGGTTCTCGGACAGTGCGTTCCTGAATATTTACTTCTTATCGCATTTACAAGAGCCACAAGGGTTGTGTAATTAGTCGCGTCCGCTGTAGTAACGGAATCGGCAACATTATGACCCTGATGTGATTTAGAACCGTTTGTTGCATATAAAGAAAGGTGTCCGTTATAATGCCTTTTTAATACATT
>CALMWI010000387.1 GCA_937873545.1 uncultured bacterium
TGCGTGTTCACCCTCATAAGCGCCTGTTGCCGGCTCCTGATAAACGCTGACGAAATCCCAGTCGCCTGTCGGGTATGTAAAAGTGCCTGTGGTATAACTCAACCATGTATTTTCCTCGAATCTTTCAACCCAGCCTTCTCCGCTGCCTGATGATATAGAAAAATTAAGTATCGTGTTTACCGTAATAGGATTTCCTGCGGTATCTTCAACATTGTTAACTGTCAACTGATAGCTTGTGCCGGGAGAGAAGGCAGGGAAGGAGAGTATTACTTTTGAAGAATCACCCGAATAACCGAGCATAGCGGTCAATGGATTGCCGATCCCGTTATTTACGACATAATTTGTAAGCGCCTGCGAGGTTACTGCATCAAGTGTTTCGCTGAATGAGAGAACAAGAGTTGAATCGTTCAGAACCTGATTGGTTAATATTATCGGAGGTGTTTCATCGAAACCGTCATTATTGTTGATCGTGAAGGTGATCTGGTCATTGTTTCCGATAATGATCTCTGAATTTACTGTCGTCAAAGAACTTATAGAAATGATTATGGTTTCAAAATTTTCAGGTGTTACATCATTCGTTATCGTCATAGTGACCGATCTGTTGTCATTTAAGGAAGCAGGGAAAAATACGCTGGTTGAGGATATTGTATAGTCACTGCCGTTTATCGCTGTTCCTGTGATGGATAAATTAGCCGTAACATCGTCAGGGATCGTTTGTGAAATAGATAAGGTGACAGCATGCGAACCGCTGTTTTCTTCAACTGTCTGTGAAGCTGAAACAAAACTGATCGAAGGAACGGGCGGAGTTCCTCCCCAAATGTAATTCACGAATTCAGGATGGTCAATGAAAGGATTTCTGTTGTGCTGAATATCACTGTAAATAATATTATTCCTGTCAATTTCCTTCTGTGACACGGGATCGGCAGTGTGCCAGTCAAGAAGCATGTTCAAAGCCCAGTCCGTAAAAACCTTGTCCGATGAACCGTCGAGCATATCGCAGCCGGGCCAGCCGGAGATAACATTTTCATATCGCGTAGCCATGTAGAAATAGCTTCTTGCGAAATCTCCCTTGAACTCATCAATAGGTTCAAAAACTGTTCCTGTATATCCGGGATAAGCGCACGGACCTAGTTTAGAACCGTTCTGGGATGTCCATGATGGAGCATTAACTTCACCGAATGGATAATTGCTTCGTTTGCTGTTGACATATCCGTCGGTCAGATAAATATGGAACATGTCCGTAACCATCGGGCTGGCGTCGTTGAACCAGCTTTGAGGAAAACTGTGCTCTCTGTTATAACATCCGCCTTCGCCGGAATATGTTCCGCACTGATCTGTAACAAATGTCCAGCTGTACGGATCACTCCCTGCGGGATTTTCCGAATAAACATCTAAAGGATTGCCGTCATTCTCGAAATAATTATCATTTTCGATTAATGTAAAAGCATTCCAAACTCCGGGAGTATATGATACTGCCGTATGGCCGTCAATAATATAATGCAGCTGAGTTTTTAAAGCGTAGCCTGAGCCTGTCGCGCTGTCATAGTATC
>CALMWI010000388.1 GCA_937873545.1 uncultured bacterium
CTTCTCAACTACTTTGGATACAATATTTTTCATGTCGCCGTCATAGTTAAAGAACGCAAATCCTCCCTTGTGATGATATTCCGGTAAAAAATAACCGCTTTTATTAATAACCCGGCTAAAGACCGCAAGCACAGGCGACTTTGGCATCATAAGGAAATACTGTTTGACCGTAACGCCTTTCAGAGCATCGAATTTCTCCATAGTCGTAGTCAGTTCTATGCCCTCCCAAATGTTTCCGAGCGAGTCGCTTTTATTAACAAAAGCAGCCTTCGTTTTTTCAGCGAGCCAGTGATGTTCTTTTATTACTGTAGGTCTGTTCGTAATTCCGCCGAACCATGAATTCCACCATGATTTATTCTTTTTTTCCGGATAATCCGTAGCGAGCCACTCCCGGCCTTTATAAGTTAATGAAAAGACCGAAGGCGCGAATTCAGGCGATGACTTGATCTCAAGAACGCCGTTATTTGCAGTAAATACAGTTTTCTTTTCAGCTTTTAATTTGTTTAAGGCTACTTCACCTTTACTTTTGACAAAGACAGCTTTGGTCTTGTTCAGTTCTCTTGAATGGTAATCGGCATTCGCAGTTATAAGTTCGACAGGATGTTTTCCTTTGAATTTGAACTCAAAGTCAATTTTATGGATCTTATCTTCCGGAACAGATGTCTGAACTTTACATAAAGCAGGATCATCTACAGAGCTGATATTTACGGTAGCATCAACAGGCTTGTCTTTAAGATCAACATAAGCGCCGCTGACATTTTTACTGCAGAAAGGATTACCGCCGTTGATCTCAAGATCGAAACTTTCATAAATTCTTTCTTTTTCGAGTTCTTTATGAAGAGCGAACTCACGCACTTCTTTTTCCGAATCGAAAACTTCAACGCCGAATATTACAGGCTTTGTCTTTAACAGGCCTTTTTTAGAAAAATTGTGCTCAATGGATAGGAACCATGAACATAATTTTATTTTGTACTCTTTAGGCCAGATAACCGCGACTGTGCCTTTTTCTCTTTCACCGAACATCCAGTTCTCGCTGATCTTATCATTGACCATATTATCCAGTGAAACATCATTATAGGCATTCTGGTCATATTTTATAAGTCTGCCGTCGTAAGGAACTGTGACTTTCTGACGGGCGATATCAAGCTCGCAGGATAATGAGACTGTGTCAGAACCTGCGGGAAAGCTTATCATCTCATACCACTGTTCGAGCATTCCGCTGCGGTACATCTTAAAGTTCTGTGTGAACTCGCAGCCCGGAAAATCATCCGATTTGTAGTACGCTTTCAAGAGGATCGCGTTATCGGTATCGGTATATTCGCTTTTATAAGGCGCTTTTCTTACGAATTCAGAAGAGAAAGGTTTGCCTAATTTGGGTGCGCCCATGTAGCTCCATGCGTCAGTTTTGATGCTTCTGTAAACCATCTGATTATTATCAATGAATTTATCCAGGCTGAAACTGAATTTGCCGAAACTCATGTAATAATAGTGGTCGTTCTCTCCGTAAAGTTTCCCGTCGTGAGTGTTTATTACGAAATTGAATTTCTGTCTGAATGAATATGTGCTGCCGTTAGAGAAAACTGCTTTCAGGTCTATTTCTTTATTGATAAGAACCGAATTATGCAGTATGATCTTCACAGCTACAGTATTTCTCTCGCCCTTTTTTAAAAATATTGTTTTCTTCTTTTCAAGAAAATCAATTTCTTTCAATTTCGGGAATCTGATCTCAAAAGTACAGTCCTCATCAAAATTGTTCTCCACATTCAGGAACAGGTCTTTTTCGACTTCTGCATGTGTAAGAGTGTAATTCTCATTGGCTTTCAGCTTGAGCGGGAACTGCGGGTTTATTCCTGTCTTGAAGGTGACTTTTTTGCCGTTGACCGTTATTTCGGACATTACGCAGGGATGAGTTTTCCATATACTCTGATCTATTTCTATCTTGTCGAGATGAAATTTAGCTTCAACGGTCCTTTTCCCTTTGATATTTCCGGAAAAATGAGCCTGTGTCTTAATATTCTTATCGGTCAGCCCTTTGATCTCAACTTCAAGCTTTTTACCGGTCTTATTCACTATCTCATAGCTGATCGTATAATCTTTGCCGAAAACGAGCTTGTTCTTAATTACGCTTGATGTAATAGAATAATCATCAGTATCAATTTTCCTGATACCTCTGCCTGTTTTCTCGAATTCTACCAGCAGGTTTTTACCGTCCTTCTGCCATGAATAAGTCAGATAGTCAAAACCGTTCTCGGAAACGCCGTCGGGAGTTAGCTCGATCTTGCGGTTGGAATCGTCATACCAGTCGGCTTTTTTAAAGAAATCTCTGAATAATTCCGCCTGAACCACTGTCGGTATAAAATTCATAAGATGGGTCGAACCGCCTTCCATCTGTTCCCAGAAAAATCCGCATTTTTTATACATCGGAACGGCCTTTGTATTGCCTGCCCATGTAAAAAGGTCGATCCTCGGATAGCCGAGCTCAATAGTTC
>CALMWI010000389.1 GCA_937873545.1 uncultured bacterium
CTAAAACTAATCTTTCGTCCATTGATGTTGTGCTCAGGATCAGAAAAAAGATAAAACTGATAAAAACATAGAACCGGAACGGAGGCATATATCTTTCGCGTTTGCCCTGAATGTATTCGCCCGCCAGCCGACCGGGATGTAGCAGGAGCGATTTCAAAGTTCTGAGAACTCTCGTATCGAACGCAAAAACATTTCCCGCAAAATCAATTATCAGAAAGTGGAACGGGATATCATAGTTCTTTTTTGACTGGCCGCATTCGGGGCAGAAATTGCCTGAGAATTCGGTATCGCAGTTCCTGCATTTAATTATCTCTTTCGCTTTATCTTCTGTCATGAGTGATTCCTAAGTTTTAATTCAAGCGGATGAGGATTCAGATAGACCTGGTCGAGAAGATATTCAGGCTTGAATTTTCTGACATAATGGTTTAAAAGAGTGACCGGGACGATCTGGGGCACAAGCCCGTCGTGATACTTTGTTATAACTTCGTTAAGCTCGGCTTTTTCGTCAGTGCCGAGATCTTTTTTGAAATATCCCATAATATGCTGTAAAGTGTTGGTATTTTTCTTTCTTGTGGCAGTAAGTTTAAGGTATTTTGAAAGTAAGGTCAGATAGGAATCGTAAATCTCGTTTATGGGATATTTCCTGGCTCCGGCAACAAGTTTGCCGAGCTCTTTTAGACCGGTGTCTGAATGCGACATTATCAGATATTTGTGAGCGGTGTGGAATCTGACAAGTTCGCCGACTGATCTCTTTCGTTCAAGAAGCTCATTCCACCTCTGGAACACGAATATCCTCTCGATGAAATTCTCCCTCAGAATGTCGTCATTCAGTCTGCCTTCTTCCTCGACGGGAAGGCAGGGGAATTTTTGCATGAACGCGTTGGCAAAAATGCCTACACCGGTCTTCTCGGCGTAGCCCTTGTCGTTATAAACTTTAACGCGTTCCATTCCCGATGACGGCGACTTCGCTTTAAAAATGAAGCCGCAAAGCTTCTTCTGCCCGAGCTGTTCGAGAACCGGCTCCATCCACTTCCTCATCTGAGGCGTAATATCTTTGCCTGATCTCTGAGTAAGAAGCTTAATTTCGCCTTTCACATCTACAAGTCTCATAGCCTCGCGGGGAATGGAAAGTCCGCATTCGACTTCGGGACAGACGGGAACGAAATCGACGAATCCGCCGAGAACATCTTTTAAAAATCTGTCGAGCTTATGCCCGCCGTCGTATCTTACATTGTTACCCAGAAGGCATGAGCTGATACCTACTACAGGTCTTTCCATATCCTACCGCCTTTTATTTTAGGGCGTATCCTAACGTCATAGAGTGACTGTTATCGCCTTCCTCGTCAGAGAAAGGCGTGAAAGAATAATCAAAAGAGAATTTATCCGCAACGATCCCGATGCCTGTAGAAAAAGGCATACCCTCGTTCATCGCCCGGAAACCCGATCTGAAGAAAAATCTTTTTAGATATGAAACCTCGATCCCGGTATAGTTTTCCGTCTCTCCGTCGTTAAAAAGATATCTTGTACTGTTCCCTATCTTAAGATCCATATTGAATGAAGTTTCATATATATAGCCGAGCCCGAACAGAATATCGGCAGGAAGTTCGGTCCTTTTCTCGTCCAGTTTGCTCATGGTCCCGATATTATTGACCGACAGACCGATATTGAGATTTTTTACGAATTTACATTCGCGGAATATACCAGCTGAACCTGCAAATCCGTATGAATCCTCATACTCTATTTTCTCGAAAAGATATTTTCCGCTTACGCCGAAATTGATCCCGGAACTGAATTTATAAACATAATTCGCAGCGGCTATCAGATTCGAAGAACCGAATTCATATATAGGTTCATCAGAAGGAACATCGTAAGCTTTCAGTCCCGAAATATTCAAATTAGAAAGGATAAATCCGTACTGATGATCATCCTCTCTGTATGAAATCGAGAACAAGCTCGCTTCGGCATCCTCGAAAAGTATCTTGTAAGATACGCAGGCCGTTACCTTTTCGACACCCATGGTTGAAGCAGGATTTAATGCCGCGTTCCCGACCGAACTTGAAAACAGATATGATGTCTGGGCTGTCGAGACCTCTTTTGCAGTCATTTCGGTCCTTAAGAAATAAAATCCGCTTTCAGCCAATATCAGTCCGCTCAAGCTTATGATCAAGAAAATTAAATACTTACCGTTCATTTTTATCCCTGAATTTTAAATTAAAAGAAAAATCTCCATGAAAGCGAGTGCGGATCGAATTCGCTGATCTCTTCCTGAGTATATGAATAATCTATGATCATTTTTTTGCCTAACAGATCAAACTCGTACCCGAAACCCGCGCTCAGCCATCCGGAAATTGTTCCCATCCTTAAAGCTATGGCGCTGTCCTTCTCGTCATATCTCTTAGTCCATTCGATGCCGAAACCATAACCGTAACTGTCGAATTCATTCGAATTTATGTCTGAATAAACCGCGATCTCCCTGTTGAATTCCGGATACCAGGCGACACCGAGAGAATATGAAGCGGGATAATAATCTGTTGTGGCGGAACCGTCAGTCCAGACCTTTGAGCTGTCCCACGCGTTCTTTCCCTTCACATTCTTTGCGGCAAGTCCGAAAACGATGCTTTTGTACTGAGGAATAAAGACGTTCAGTCCGGCATCGTAGGCAAAAGTAAGTGAAGTGACGCTTTCTCCTTCAGTATCGAATTCCGGGAATCTCGCCCATACAAGCTTGGTCGTTACGCCTATGGAAAGGAATTCCTTCGGCTTCAATCCGAAATTAAGATAGAACATATTCTCGTTGTATGTATAAGTATCGAACCGGTCGCCGTTCTTGTCCCTTCCTTCTATCTCGTCGGTGCCCGAATATAATATCCCTCCGCTTATCACCGCATTGTTCTTTACGGGATGAACATATGACAGGTAAGCAAAATTTCTGTCCATGGATAATATCTTCATTCCGGTAAGTACCTGTTTTTCTGTCACTGCTGAGGCGGTTGCGGGATTAAAGAATATCGAATAGGCAGAAATCATGTCTGCGGTCATAGCCCTTCCCAGACTCTCCGACCTTGCGTCCAGACCGTACCTTAAAAATGCGCCTGCCATTCCTGCCGTCTCTGTGCCGGAAACAGAGATCAGTGCCGTTATAAATATTACCGATATAGTTCTTTTCATAAATTTCCGCCGTTCTATTCAAATATTATGATCTTGTTCCATACATCGCCGTCATCCGATGAAATGATGTAGAAATAAACGCCGTTGGCAATAGTCTTGCCCTGATCGTCTTTTCCGTCCCATGCGATATAATGTTCGCCCGGAAGAAAACTTTCGGAGTTTTTCAGTTTTCTTACTTTTTCCATAGCGAAATTATAGATGCTGCAGGACACCTGTGATGAACTTTTAAGTTTAAACTGCAGTTTTGCTTCACCGAATTTTACGGGTGAGAAAGGATTCGGATATGCGTAGGTTCCGTTAGATGAATCGCCTGAAGGCTCGTAAGCCTCGATCATTTTCCATGTATTACCGTCATCTTCCGATACTGCCATGCCCATGCCAGTTCCGGCGAACATCATGCCGTTCTGATAAAGGAATGAATATACTTTATCGATCACGATATGATCTTTTTTTATTCCCGACCACGCTTTGATATTGTAATTCTCCCAATAGCTGCCGTTATCCGACGATTTCCATAAACCGCTCTCGCCGCATGCAAAAACATCGTTGTTATGAAAACCGAAGCTGAATATCTTTTCTCCTGTCAGGCATTTATTCCAGGTCAGGCCGTTATTATCTGTATATGAAACGCCGTTGATCTCGGCCGCGTTCTCAGCCAGCCATGTCGCCGCGTAAACATATTCCTTACTGTCGGCCGTATTAAGATTTGACGCGATTGCCGTAACGAAGTTGCCCGTCAGTCCGGCTGAATAAGTGAACTGTTTCCAGATCCTTAAGCTGTCAGGCACATTATAATCGCTGCACAGGTTTATTCCCTCTGCAGTCCCCACCCAGATGTTGCCGCTGCCTGTAATATGAACGGAGAACATTCTCTGGTTCATATAATTAAAAGGGTCCCACTCGTTCTGATCGCATGTTAGGGTTCTCCATGTATTCCCCTGATCGTCCGATTTCTGTAAAGACTGCCCGAAACATGCCATCCATATACCGCCCAGAGAATCGCAGGCCATATCGTAGGCAAGGCCCTGGATAGGCGTGATGCCCGGCTGCGGGAAATGCGTCCATGTTCTTCCGGAATCGGCGGACATGTGCACTCCGGTTCCTGTAGGAAGAAAAACGCCTTCGTCCGTAATAAATGAATCCGCCGCGGTCGTCATCCAGATATTGCTGAACCTGTCTATCGCGATAGAGCTCGACCCGCCGTAACCCGGAACTGAGTTTCTCCATTTCAGATCGCCGATCGTGCCTAATGTGCTGTACCCGACCGAAAATCCTGCGCCTGTCGCTGCGAACACTGCTGAATCCGCAGCCGGATCCGCATCGGGATCTTTTAAAATATCAAGAATAAAATTGCTCTCAGTCCTGTCCTGTTCCGTCCAGTCTTTTGTATCTTTGCTTTTAAGCCTGAAATCCGAAGGCTGGAAGGCAGCTGCAGAAAAACTAATTAAAAGGATCGATATAAATGAAACCGCTTTCATTGCTGCTCCGTTTTGTTCTTTTTGAAGTTTCTTTAACAAATATCAGCTGGCCGGAGATCACAGAACCGGTATTGCCTGCTTTATCTTCAGCCTGTATGGTAAAAGGGTAAACCGCTTCCTGATTTGTGCTTTTCACTTTAAAAGTGGCCGTATAGATCCCGTCGTTCTTCAGAATGTCGCCGCTGTTGTACGGGTAGAAATTCTCATTGCCGTCGTCGCGCATGTTAAAAGGAAATGAGTTCACGGTTATGATCACATTTTTAATATCCTGATATTCAAGATGCCCCTGGGGATCGTTCGGTTTTACCGTCACGCTGAAATAAACAGAATCCTGAGCAGGAATAAAAACCGTATCCGGATATTGAAGCCCGTTTAAAGACGGGGCGAAGTTCCTTATCGTTACATTAGAAAAATCCATCGAAGACGATTCACCGTACATATCCGTAGCTTCGAGATTAAATCTGTAATTCCTTAGCGTAGGAATTCCGGCGGCATAAGTTGAATCGAGATTAAAAATAAAATCAGTTGGGTTATCGGCTCTTTTATATATATTTTCTTTTAACAAAGTTCCCGAAATGTTATAAAGCCTGAGCCTCAGCTCCTGCTCGTCATACGGCACTGCCGCGTTGTTGCTGTCGGACACTGCCACCGTGACCGTTCTTGTTTCAAAACCTGAATCAAAAATATCCGAATCGGCAAGCCCTGTTACCAGATCGATTTCAGGAGCAGAATTCTTAACTACATAAACAACGCCGGGCGAATCCGAACCGAGAAGTATCGAGTCGTTCAACGTAAACTCTACATCGAGAACCCAGGTTCCTTCTTCGGGAATATCAGCCGCGTTTATACCGCCCGACCAGATATTGTTTGATGCCGCCAGATCGCATCTGAGAAACCCGTCGCTGACCCCGTCATCATAAAGATCGATCCTGATCTGAATACTGTCTTTTCTTAAAAAAGCTTTCGTACCGAATCCCTCTTCTTTCAGATAATCGGTTTCTACGGCAATTCTGAAATCGTAGTTTATATCTTTCATGAACTGTATTCTGTCGGATATGACCGACGTTTCGATGTCAAGCCGGACATAATCCGATCCTTCATTGCAGCATGTCTCTTCTTCGCATGATGAAAAGAACATCAAAGCGGCGAAAGCGGTCAGCAGGTATTTTAATTTCATTTTACGCCTGTTTTTTTATTTACCTTTTAAACGAACTGAAAAATAAAACTTTTGTTTTACTTTGTCAACCTGACAGGTTAAACAAAATAAATGTCTGCAGGTTCAATATATCGATAAAAATGATTTTTTTGTAGCTTTTGCAATATTATATTCTTATTTTTATGAGAAGGTTAACTTTTACGGGACTGATGATGGTAACTAAGGCTCAGAAAACAAGAGTGATTACGCTCATAGTGATCGTCGGAATTATTTTATTATACATATTATTCCTGCTGGTCGGACAGAAATTAATGACCAAGAATGACATTTATTATATCAAGCTTCAGAAACAGTCCGTCTCGGGTCTCAATGTAGGAACTGATGTTAAGTTCTACGGGATCGCTATCGGTAAAGTCATGGACATATCTGTAAATCCTGAAAATATTGCCGAGATCATAGTAAAAATAAGCGTGAAGAGGTCCACTCCGATAAAAGAAACGGCCGAAGCGAATCTTTCTTATCAGAGCCTCGCTACAGGCCTTAAACAGATTGAGATAACCGGCGGAGAGAATGAAGATAAGAACCTAAAACCCGGAGACTTTATAAAAGCCGGAAATGATATTTTCAACGATATCAGCGGTAAAGCAGAGATCATAGCCCAGAAAGTTGAAGTCCTTTTAAACAATCTTGTCGATTTTACATCAAGAGACAATACAAAAAAACTCGTAAACCTTGTCGCCCAACTCGAAGAAGACTCAAAAAAACTTGATACTCTTCTCACTCATGCCAACGATTTTTTGAGGGTCAATAAAAAAGAGATCGCCGATATTATGGAGAAAAGCTCAGACATGATAGGAAATATTTCCGAAGCGTCTGCGTCGGCAAAAAAAGCTCTGGATTCTTTCAACGGAAAACTAGACTCCAAAGAGGCTGACGAAATAATGAAGAACATAGCCGATATAACCAGAAAGGTAAACACGAAGGAACTCAAAGATATGATCGCTTCGATCAACAGTCTTGTCAAGAAAAGCGAAGAGACAGTCGGTCTGATGGATAAAACTTTTCTGCAGGGGCGTGGAAATCTTCTCCGTTCGCTCGAACTGTTCAAGGAAACTCTTGAAAATATAAATGAATTCGCAATACTTATAAGGGACAATCCTGATATTTTAATCAGAGGTAAAGAAGGTGAATAGAAAACAAATATATATCCTCGCTGCTTTTATAATAATGTCATGCAGCGTTAAAACGATCAAGAATTATTATGTTCTTTCGTACCTGCCCGGACCTGAAAGCCTGGAAAGGTTCAAGGTAACCGGACTGCCCATCGACGCAAAGGCCGAAGTACAGAATTTTGAGATGAACAGGATCTACGACAGAAATTCGATAGTAATAAGAGAATCCCTTCATAAACTTTCCTTCGACGAAAAAAACAACTGGGCTTTAAGGCCTGACAGAGCTCTCCCGGAACTGCTTATGTATCACATCAACTCCGCTAACATATTTAAAGAATGTAAAACTGATTATATAACTACTGACCCTGACTGTTATATAACAGGCACGATCAACAATCTTGAGATCTATAACGGTGAAAACTCCGTGATGGCGCATGTGAACATAGTTCTTGAGCTGAGGGACAGGAGCAGAAATATAATAGTCTCACACACTATAAATGAAAAGAGAGATATAAAAAGTTACGATGTGACCTATTTTGTGAAAACAGTCGGAGAAATACTTAAAACAGGTTCGCATGAATTTTTGGTCAAGATAGTTGACAGCTATAAAGCACAAAAATTCTAGAGAAATATATGTTAAAAAAATGGTTTTACATATTTTTCCTGGCTTTTTTTTCAGTCATAACTGCAAAGAATACTACCTGGTTAAGCATACCGCCGCAGGATCAGCTTGCGGCAGAATCGACTGACGATCAGCTCGGATCCGGAAGACTTTTTGTGCCGGTAATGACAGATCCAGACTGGGAACCGTTTATAAAAATATATGACAGTGTGAATAAAACGGTCGCAGGAGAGTTTTCCGCCGGAAAAAGTATTTTTCTTAAGCCAGGCAAATACACTCTGCTTTTCGGATCATCTGACGACCCTCTCGACGCGGTTCAAAAACATTTTACGATATATGAACATCAGACCACTCTTATAGAGCCCGACTGGGCAGGACTGATCGTCAGTGTAATAAACGAGAACATGGAACAGGTCAGGTACGGGTATGAGATAATGCACATGGGATCAGGCATATCTGTAGGAACCAGATACAGCAAGGATGAAAGCAGCTTCAATGATATAAACTCAACATGGATCCTGCCTCCAGGCAAATATAAAGTAGTTAAGCAGGGAGAAAATTTTAACACGATAACGAATTTTTCTACTTTTGAGCTCAATCCTGGCGAACTGACCGAGATGACGATAGTGATAAATGATATTCAGAATTTTGTAGGCGCTGGAGAGATAGGCCTGCTTCAAAGCTACGACAAACGGAAAAAAGCCTGGCGCAACATACTTAATCTTAAAGGATCGCTCACTTTAAGAAGCTATAATGATGAGATCGATGAGGAAAACAGTACCGACATTACAACCGTGGCGAAAGCGGACACCAAATTCATTTATGATCTGAAACCTTATTACCTTAATTTCAGGCAGATATTAAGCGAAGAGTTCGAG
>CALMWI010000390.1 GCA_937873545.1 uncultured bacterium
AAGACGGGTCAATAAGCTGCGGAGTCGTATTCCAGCCTAAAGCGCACAAACCGTAGTTCACATTATTCTTAATGACATTTTTTATCAGCAGAGGCGAACAAGTCGTAATATCCATTCCGTGGCTGAATCCAGAAATGGTATTGCCGCTAACCGTACCATCGGACTGTGTAAGAGAAATGCCGGTTCCTGTAGATATGCCGATAAGAGTGTTATTCGTGATCGTATAGTTGTTGCAGCCGGCTATACTGATTCCGTTTGTGCAGTCTGTAAAGGTACAGTTTGTTACACTCAATGAAGCAGGAGTTCCGCTGATAGCTGTTGTGGCACCTGATATATTTACATTGCTCATGCTGATATTACTGCCGACTTCAGCTACTATACCTGACCATAAATCACCTTTTTCAACTGACTCTTCAAGGGCAATGAGAATGTCAGGTTCTATTCCATCTCCGATAAAATTAAGAGTACCACCTGTTTCGACAATAATTTCTGAGAATCCCATTTGATTCAGTGTCATTGGTCCATAAAATTCACAAACTGCATCTTTTTCAATTATTAATTTTGCACCCTGACTTAAACTAACTTTAGAGTTAGGATTAAAAATAAAATGGGATCCAGCCCCGATTCGTAATTCTGAATTAAACCCTATTGAAAGTTTTGAGTCGGCAGGCAATGATAAGTTGCCTGTAATTTTTGATTTGCCTAAAGCTGTAATGCTTGATTTTAAGCTAAATACAATACTACCTTGCCCGTATATGTCAAGATCAGCATCTTTGATCGAGTTAGATCCATTTAGTTCCAAAATGCTAAAATTCTCAAGGCTACCAGATACTGATAAAGAGATATTACTAATTCTGTTTGAATTTAATTTTAAAGACGATTCATAAATGTCAAACCAACTCGACCCGAGTCCTGCACCTTCTAGCTCAGTATAAGCTCCAAGATTCATTCCTTCCTGATTATTTAACATAACTGAACAACCGTTATCCACTACGATTAAAGAATATGGTTGAATCATAATTTGGTTAACATTCGACAATGTTATCGGATTTACGATGCCGATAATACCTTTAAGTATCGCATTACTATAAAATTCTGAAAAGTCGCCCATGTCTGTATCAAATAATATCGTTGGATATCTCAAAGAAGTGTGATATCCTATATTGCCATAATCAACAATTAATGGGGAGCCATCGGTAGATTCTAATAATTCTTCCCATTTACCAGCTTCGAATACGGTAATTATGTTATCATCATACATAGGGTATAATTCTCTCGAATCAAACGGATGAATTACACCGTCTGGTTCAGAATAAAAAACATCTCTATATTTTTGCAATTCAAAAACCAGTCTTTCGTAGTAAACTTCTTCACCTTTAGGATTTTTTCCCATATTAGCACAGTACATCAGATAATCGAATTCTCCATGTCTATATTTTAAAGGATCATAAATAGGCCATGTATATCTGTCATATTCAATAACTTCAGGCTGTAAGTTCAAATCGGTATCTTCCGTAATATCTATCCAACCGATTTTGGGTCCTTCGTTTGTTACACTTGTTTCATAATATTCGTCCTCCCTTTTTACATGAGAATCAACCAAAAATCCTGCTTCGTCAATTTTGCAAGCAGAATTAAAAAAAACATTATTCAGTCGAGGCTTGAGAAGATCATTCAAATCGTGAGTCAGTTCATATCCGAAGCCACCCCCTGAGCTTTGCTGCATCCAATAAACTTTTTTGTTTGCCGGTATCGTATTGAACATAGATGCAAATTGAACATCAGTAATTAATTCGCCGTCTGCAAGCTCTAAAAAAGACTGATTATCAGTTGTTCCGCCGAAACCGAATGTCCAGACGA
The DNA here is from genome assembly GCA_937873545.1 of uncultured bacterium. Classification (GTDB taxonomy): domain Bacteria; phylum UBA4055; class UBA4055; order UBA4055; family UBA4055; genus UBA12480. Next base: position 1,861 of record CALMWI010000390.1, read on the forward strand.
ACAGAAAATCTTCATCAGTTAATTTTGATCGTAAATCGTCAGTTAAATTACCAAGGTTCGTACTTGTTGCAGAATTTCCTGTGATTTGATAATACTGATCAATGAATTCATAGCCCTCCATTCCCTGATAATGTTGTGGAGTATATCGTTCATTTGTGTCATCGCCCACACCATCAACCTTCCAGAAATCAATACCATCGGCAAACAAAACATGAATATTTTCGTGGCTATATCCCATTTTTGTTACGAGCATTTCCCACATCAGAAAAGTATCGTACCAGAATTCTTTTTGCGGTTCAGTTGATGCACCTTGCTGGCTTGAATAGTAATCGCCGGCGATTAACACGGCGTATTTCTCTGCTGAGAACAGAGAAATAGAAATTGCAATCATTAAGACTGCGGTCAGCTTTTTCAACATTGCGTTTCTCCTTCTTTTTTTACTTAGTTGTTGTAGTTACTGTCCGCTGTCCGTATATTATATACGGGAGGAGCTGACGGCAACTTATCAGTTTTCAAAACTATCCGTATTTACCGGTCTTTGCGGGATAGTAAATATCGGATGACATACGATGAGTTCTGCCTATAAGCGCCTCCCTTTTTTTATTATAATCATTTCACTTCAAGTACAGTAATTTTCTAGTATCTTTCGTAATTCCATTTACAGTCATTGTGCAATAAAATATGCCTGAATTGAGATTATCCGCCTTGAAGTTTATTTCATGCTTTCCTTTAGTGTTTGTCCTGCGCCGCAAATTCCTTTTCCGGCGAATAGGCCCAGCTTG
>CALMWI010000391.1 GCA_937873545.1 uncultured bacterium
AACGCGAAATGGACAGAGCGGTCAAATCATTCAACAAATAAAAAAGGCTGCATTTCGCAGCCTTTTTTAAATTAAGCCTATGCCTTGCCTTTTTTGGCTTCCTGGATCCTTGCTGATTTACCTCTTCTTTCTCTGAAGTAGTAAATTCTAGCCTGTCTTACTTTACCTTCCTTCACTCTGACGATCTTGTCGATGAACGGGGAGTTTAGAGGAAAGATCTTTTCGACACCTATTCCGTTCGATATCTTTCTTACGGTAAAGGTTTTGCCTACGCCTGTTCCTTTAACCTGGATCACTACACCTGAAAAAACCTGTATCCTTTCCTTGTTGCCCTCAATGATCTTCAGATATACATCCAAAGTATCTCCGGCGTGGAATTCAGGCCTGTCGGCTTTGATCTGATCACGGTTCAGAGTATTTACATCCATTTTTTACCTCGTTTATTTTATCTTTTTATATTTCTCGTACAGATCCGGTCTTCTTGTCTTTGTCTTTTCCAGAGAATCATTTTTACGCCATTCGTTGATAGCTCTGTGATTCCCCTCGATAAGAACTCCCGGTACTGCAAGTCCTTCGAACACCGGGGGTTTTGTGAAATAATCGCAGTCAAGCAGACCGTTCTCAAATGAGTCTGTGTCAGCCGATGCGATGTCCGAAATCACACCCGGGATCAGTCTGCAAACGGAATCGGCAATCATCATCGCCGCAAGTTCGCCGCCGGTCAGAATGTAGTCGCCGACAGAGATCATTCTGTCAACGAAATTCTCAATTCTGCCGTCAATGCCTTTGTAATGCCCGCAGATGATTATCAGATGTTTAAGTTCCGATAGTTCTCTGGCTGTCTTCTGATCGTAAACCGTTCCTGAAGGAGCGGGATAGATCACGACTGAATCACCGGTCTTAAGATCCCTTAGCGCTTTTACCAGGGGTTCGATCTTCATTATCATTCCCGGTCCGCCTCCGTAAGGCGAATCGTCCGTCGTCCTGTGTTTGTCAGTTGTCCATTCCCTCAGGTAATGGACTCTGATATCTACAAGCCCCTTCTCACGGCCGATCTTTAGCATCGAGCCGTCAATATAGCTCGTAAGAAGTTCAGGAAGACAGGTAATTATATCAATCTTCATCCGGCAGCATTCCGTCAATTAGTGACGCCTTTATCCGTTTGTGTTCTATGTCAATTTCCTTAATGAACTGCGATATCGCAGGTATAAGCACATCATGTCCTTTATGATCGACCACATATATGTCGTTTGATGACTGTTCCATTATCTCTTTCATTTTACCTATAAGGACATCATTCTGATCGTACATCTCGCACTGTAGAAGATCCTCAATGTAATAATTATCTTCCGGCAGCTTGTAACGCTCTTTCTTGTGAACAGTTATCCTGTATCCCGTAAGTTCCTTCGCTTTTTCCTCAGTGGAAATTTCTTTGAATTTTACCGTTATCCTGCTGTCAATGATATCGATCTTTTCAACGGTAAGCTCAAAGGGTGTTTTCTTCTCCTTTGTCAGAAAAAAGTTTTTCATATACGTGAATCTTTCGGGAAATGAAGTTAATGGTACTATTGTCAATGAACCGTCTATTCCTATCGATCTGCCGATCTTTCCGACAAATATATAGTCATCAGGGTTGATCATTAATTGCCTTATGATGCCGGCGTTTCGGGAGCCGGAGCTTCGGCTGCTTTTTTTGCAGCTTCAGCAGCGTCAGCTGACGCTTTCTTTGCCGCTTCTATTTTCGCTTTAGCTTTTTTGGAAAGAACTTTTTTCTCAACCGGTTTCTTGTTTTTCTTTTTCTCTCTCAGAGCCATAAAGTTCTTATAAGCTTCTTCGACCTGCTCATCAGTATATTTTCTGATAGGATTTCCTTCAGCATCAAGAACAGCGATGTATTTTATCACTTTTTTGCCGTCTTTGCCTGTAGATTCAACTTTCTCTTTTTTGAGTCTTCTCATCATGTCGTATCTGAGCATGATGCCTTCGTCGCTGAAAATATTCTTTACTGTCGGTGATACCTGGGCGCCTTCAAGAAGCCATTTTATAGCTTTTTCAGCGTCGATTTCGAGTTTTACTGCTTTTCCAGACGCCAAAGGATCAAAAAATCCCAATCTTTCGATGTAATCTCCGTCCCTTCTTTTTCTGGAGTCAATTGCGATGATCCTGTAGAAAGGTCTTTTTTTCTTTCCCAGCCTGGTCATTCTCAGTTTAACCATTTTTCCTCCGGTT
>CALMWI010000392.1 GCA_937873545.1 uncultured bacterium
TAATATAGCTCAAGGGTGAGAACTTAAAATATTTCGATATGATCACAGCTGAAATTACTATCGCAATGATGGGTATATTCTCAGCCCACCATACAGATCTGTCGTAGGGAGAAATTCCGCAGATGATAAAAACGAGAATGTATAATCCGAGCAGGATGTGCGGTGTTCTGTCTTTCATTTCAGCGGCTCCGTCATTTTATTTTTTCAGATATAAAGTTCTGATCTCGAACGGCTTGAAGCTGAGTTCTATCATGTGACTTTTTTTCTTCAGATGTTTTCTGCCTTCTTCGATCAGGTTCGTTTCTTCAACTTCGTAATTTTCATCGAAATAAAGTTTTACGTTATCGTTCATGCCCATGGTTTCATATAGGCGCAGAATGATACCTTTTCCGTCCTCGCTTTTCTTGACAGTTTCGATCTTGGTCGTGTTTGAATTTATATCGAAAAATTCTCTCTGACTTTCTTTCGGAACTTTTTTAAGCGGAATGATCGTTACCGGATCATTGAGTTCATGTGCCTTTACAAGCACATCCGAATACTCAAGGTTGCCCAGATGCGGATAGTACGAGAAAGTAAATTCATGTTCGCCGATATCAGCGCTCTCATCGGGTGATTTTGTGCTTCTTAAGAGTGAAAGCTCCACTTTGCCGTCATTGATGATATGGCCGTATTTGCAGTCGTTCATGATCGCAAATCCTACATCAGGCTGGCTGATGTCCGCAAATCTATGGGCCGGGACTTCAAATCTCGCATGATCCCAGCTTGTGTTAAAGTGCGCAGGTCTTTTTATAGTTCCGAACTGGATCTCGTAAGTCGCGGTGTCTGAATGAATGTTCGTGTCAGCCATAACTTTTAAAAACTTCTTTTCCTCTTTCCAGTCAACGTTATTGTCAATTCTGATCTCTTTTGAATGAGACGCGAGAGTGATCGTCTGTATTATGGTTGAATTTCCGACCGACATCACCTGCTCTATGCCTACGAGGTGCCCGCTGTCGCCTAAGAGCATCAGGCTGACCCTCTGCGCCTGTTCAGGTTTCGTCTCCTTATAATAGTGGTTGATATCCCATGCCTCCCAGTTGATCGGCAGGTCTTCCCACAATAGCATCTTGTTCGCGTATTTCACAGTCTCGAATTCCCTTTCCTTATCGTATATGGAGTGGATTACCCCGTCATCGCAGATCGTTACTTTGACATATTTGTTTTCAAGCACAATTCCGTCTTCTGTGATCTTTAGTTCGGCATGTCCGGAATGTTTCTTATCCGCAGTCTTTTTTTCTTTTTTTATCGTAAAAGTTGTATATCCTAGCGAAGGTACTTTTACGAAGAATTCAATGTGACCGTGATTGATCAGCCACGGGATCGTATCTCCTTCCGCGCTTGTGATCTTGTAATGCTGATTGGCTTCTACAGGGAACCGGACGATCTCTTCTCTCGGCCAGCTGAGCGCGTTGAAAGCCAGATATGATCCTTCAAGTTTGTCGTCGTATCTGACATCGAACAGTTGATTGAAGAATTTCTCGAACAGGTCGTGCAGCTTGTTGAAATTGTATTCAGACAGATCGTGCGCATCCTTGTAAACCCAGTTGATAGAAGATCCGGGCAGGATGTCGTGGAACTGATGCAGAAGTGTATCTTTCCAGATCCTGTCGATCTCAGCTTTCGGATAATCTTTTATCATCGTGCCTAAAAACTCTATGTCATGCAGAGCGATCTCCATATCCCGGTTGTATTTCTTCATCAGAGACTGGGTCGTGTAAGTTCCCCTGTGAAGCTCGAGATATAGTTCGCCTGCCCATGACGGCAGGTCTTTTTTAGGTATCTTCGCGATCTTATCAAAAAAATCCTGTGCGAACGAGAATTTGAATTTCGGAACGCCCTCAAGGTTCTGCTGCCTCAGTCCCAGCTCGATATGGACAGGAGACGGTCCGCCTCCGCCGTCGCCGATTCCGTAGAGGTTTAAAAATTCGTCCGATACATCGGACTGCGCGTATCTTTCCTCGCTCTCGATCATTTTGGCGGGCATGTTGGAAAAATTATAGTCGTTGGTAGGTAAAAAGTGAGTTAAAATATCAGTCCCGTCAATTCCCTTCCAGTAGAATGTATGGTGCGGGAATTTGTTGGTCTCGTTCCATGAAATTTTCTGCGTCATGAAAACATCGACACCCGATCTTTTAAGTATCTGAGGAAGCGCAGCGGAATATCCGAATACATCCGGCAGCCAGAGGTTCTTAACATCGACGCCGAATTCATCTTTGAAGAATTTTTTTCCGTACAGGCACTGTCTTACAAGCGATTCGCCTGAGGTGATGTTCATATCAGGCTCGACCCACATCGCTCCCTGAACTTCCCATCTTTTATCTTT
>CALMWI010000393.1 GCA_937873545.1 uncultured bacterium
TGCTATATACAGGAAGAATACTTCCGAAATCAGCAAAGATTTATGAAAGATCTGACAAGCTGAAACTGCTTTTCATTGGAAGACTTGAAAAAATAAAAGGGCCGGACATGCTTATTTCCGCACTTAAAATTTCAGGGATAATGAATTTTGAATTAAATATTATCGGAGACGGTTCGCTTAAGAAAGAGCTTGAAAGTGAAGTTGTAAAAAACGGCTTCGAAAAAAAGATAAATTTTCTGGGAGAACAGAACGCGGATGAGATATCGGAACACCTTTCGGTTTCAGATTATCTAGTAATAAGCTCAAGAAGCGAGAGCATGCCTGTCGTTTTCTGGGAAGCTATGCAGGCGGGAACACCAGTTATATCAACAAATGTCGGCGATATCGGTTTTTACTGCAAGAAGTTTAATGTGGGCAGGATCTGCGAACCAGGAGAAAATGAACTGGCGGATCTGCTTATTTTTATTAATAATCTAAGACCCCTCAGGGATTCACTATCTATAAATACAATGAAAGTGACTGAGCTTGGCAGTATTTCAGGATCAGCGGAAAAGATCTTCAGGCTGGCGAAAGGATTTTCAGGGCAAAAAAGCTAAAAGAAATATTGACATTCGGGGCCCTAGTACATATATTGCAATAGTTAAGTGAGCAATCCGTTAAGATTTGGAGAATAAACTTGGACTTAATTAAAGAGAGACTATATTACACAATAGGGGAAGTTTCCTCTTTACTCAATGTTAATCCATCCACCATCAGGTACTGGGAAAAGCAGTTCCAGACGCTTAAACCTTCAAAAAGGACGGGTACATCCAAGCGTAAGTTCGATTTATGTGATATTCAGACGATATTTAAGATTAAGACATTGCTAAAAGATGATAAAAGATCGATCAGAGATGCAAGAATCCAGCTACAGAACTGGAAACCTGACGGGGGTTTCGACGATTTTAAAAAAGCTGTTGAAGATTCGAACCGTCCTGAGATACACATTTCTAAGGAAAGGTACTCAGAGATCAAAACAAAATTTTCGGATATAAGAAATCTTCTCAGAAAAATTAAATGATATCAGGACAGAATAAAAATAAACTGATATCGATCCTTGAACACAAGAATTATGAGGCTGTAGGCGATTCGTTCATCATTTTCCCGGACGATATGAATAACCTCGGATCGATAATAAAGATATCGAACAGGTTCGGTATAAAGCTGATACCGATCGGAAGCGGAACTACCTTCGGTTCCGGATTCAAACCTCCGGACAACACTGTTTTTCTTTCAACACAGCGTTTAAATAAGATACTTGATATCGACAGAAACAATATGTTCATCGAACTTCAGGCCGGGTGTATCTGGAAGCAGGTATTTTTAAGTCTCGCCGGACAGGATCTGTATTTCCCGATAGATGCTGATAGTATAAGAGCCAAACGAACAGCGGGAGGTATATTTTGTTCGTTAAAGCCGGATTCGTCAGTTTCAAACTATTTCACGGGGATTGAATTTTATGCACCGGACGGTACTTTAATGAAATACGGGTGTAAAACTCTAAAAAATGTTGCGGGGTACGATCTTGTAAAATTCATGACAGGAAGTTTTGGAAAGTTCGGAATAGTCACATCATTGATGATAAGACTGCTGCCTTCGAAGGATAATTTTTTCAAATTCGAAGATCTGGAAAATGTCACTCAGCAAACCCGGCAGTTTACGGAGAACGATATCTATAAAAAGCTCAAGAACGACCTTGATCCGAATTCCGTTTTTGAATAATAAAAAACATTTTTTTTTTGTTTGACATAACAACTTTATATAGTTAAATTCTTTAACACCCCGAGAATATGCGCGGGAGTGCTTTGTTATATTGAAGCGAATTGAAATAACTAACGAAAATTATCCGGGAGGAAACATGAAAAAATTGTTGCTGTTGGCCTTAGCTGTTCTTGCAACAGGCGTTTTTGCAGCAGAATGGTACACAAAACAGGATTTTGTTACCGATCTGAAAACACATGCCGCAAGCAAAGACACGACTTGGAACACTTATGTTGTCGGAACAAGTGGCTACATCTGGAACCCGATCGCTAAAGAAAGGGGTACATTTTATGACGTAGGAGATTTCGGACTATCATATCCGATGAACATTCACGGCGTCAGCGTATATCTTGACGACGCAGATACGAACTATACATTCAGCTACAAGATCTATGACAAAGACGGGTCAACATTATTATGGCAGTCGGACCCGATAGTTTCTATCGCTCTAGACAATGATGTATTTTTGGATACACCTTTAATGATCCAAGATGATTTCTGGGTCGCCGTCGTTCCCGACGGAGCGGGCTATCCGAGAGTTT
>CALMWI010000394.1 GCA_937873545.1 uncultured bacterium
ACTTCTTTCGGCGAGATAAGCTCCATGACCAGACGAACAGAGATCAGGTTAAGTGAGTTTCTAAGTGCCTCCCTTAATGACACATAACCGCCCATATTGTCTATATCATAATTTCCCGGCTGCCATCTTGAACCGTTGGGTAATGTAACTGTTACAGGCTGATTTATCAAAGTAGTGGCTGGGGATTGTCCGTTATCCAATGCTGTCAGATACACTATAGGTTTAAATATCGATCCCGGTTGTCTCCATGCCTGAAGAGCATTGTTGAATTTGAATCTTTTAAAATCTGTTCCTCCGACCATTGCCAGGATACGGCCTGTCCCCGGTTCAACTGCGATCAGAGCCACCTGAGGTTCAAGTTTTTCATGGGCCAGAGAATCTATCATCAGAGTGTCTTTCATTTTGAATTTCCACCTTGACGAATCGTAATTGTTTTTTACATATTGTCTCAAACCCTTTCTTTTGTTCCTGATATATCGTTTTTTAACCTCTTTATTTAGGTCCGGAAGATGTTTCTGAACGATCGTATCCGCAATTGTCTGAATTCGTGAGTCAAGCGTCGTATAAACCGTTAATCCGTCCTTCAGATAGTCAAGATCCCATTCGTTCCTCTTGTCTCTAAGCTGCTGTCTTATATGTTCGGTAAAATAAGGTGCTGTTCCGTCATAAGAACTCTTCTGCCGGTTTAAAACTAGAGGTATCTGTTTAAGAGAATCGAATTCATTTTCCGAGATAAAATCCATTGTCATCATATTGTAAAGAACCTGATTCCTTCTTTCCAATGCGCGTTCAGGTTTTTTGAAAGGATTGTAATGCGCGGGTGCTTTAAGCTGCGCTATAAGCAGAGCAGATTCTTCAATCTTCAGGTCAGAAGCGCTTTTTCCGAACATCATTTTCGCGCTTGACTGAATTCCGTATGTTCCTTCTCCGAACAGGCACTGCATAAGGTACATCTCAAGTATCTCTTTTTTGGAGTACATTCTTTCAAGCTGTATTGAAGTTAGAAGTTCTTTGATCTTTCTTTCAAGGCTCTTTTTAAATCCGATCTCGTTATAAAGGTTTCTGGCAAGCTGCTGCGTGATAGTTGACGCGCCGTGAGCGTTCCTGCCTATCAGAATCCTGGGAAGAGCCATCATCGCCGCCTGGGTAGTCCGTCTTGAATTAAAGCCCCAGTGTTTAAAGAAATCCCTGTCTTCTGTTGCGATCAGCGCCTGAGTAACATGTTCCGGCATATCGTTAAGATCAACAGGGCTTCTGTTCTCAGAATAAAATTCTTTTATCAGGACTCCGTCAGCTGAATAAGCTTTTGTTATAAGGTTCGGTTCGTATTTTTCAAGTTTCTCAAATTTTGGCAGTTCATCAATAAGTGAATTTATGTATAAATACATGACCATGACAAGGATACCAGACAGTGTTGTAACGCCTGCGGTCAGATATACCGTCATCATCAGTAAACTCTTTTTTGACCTTCCGGAATTTTTTCCTGAATTATTCTGCTGACTCTTATTTTTCTTCATTGAATCTCTCTAAAGTTAAATTGGTGCCGTCAAACAATCCGTAGCTGAAATATTCGATCCAGTCTCCGGTGTTTAAATATGTTCCGTTCTCGGTTACTGTCATCTCGGGAAGATGAAGATGCCCGAGTAAAGCAAAATCGTATCCCTCACTCAGCTTAGAAGACGCATATTCAAAATATTCATCTCTCCATTTGATCCTGTCGATATTACGGTATTTTCTGCTGCTTCTTGAAGTAAAATTAGCTATGCAGATACCAAGATCGGGCGGGATAAATGTTCTGAATAGGAAATTACATATTTTCGAGCGTAGTATCATCTTTAAAAATCTGTAGCCGGCGTCGGATTTTGCCAGTCCGTCTCCGTGTGATACAAAAAATTTTTTTCCGTTCGATTCAAGTATGTATTCGTTGTCAATGCAGTTAATTCCGATTTCTGATCTCAGATAATTACCGAGATAAAAATCATGATTACCGGCCAGGTAAGTTACTTTAACCCCTTTATTTATGAAGCTTTTCAGTCTGAAAAAAATATCAAAATGATAAGCGGGAATAACATGGATCCATTCGTACCAGAAATCAAAGATGTCTCCCATCAGGACTATCTCTTTTGCGTCATCAGGGATCGAATCAAGGAATTTTAAGAGTGTCTCTTTTGCCGAAACAGTTCCGGCTTTTTTATCGAGCTTCAGATGCAGGTCGGATAAAAAATATATTCTTTCTCTTTTGATCAAGTTGTTTCCTTTTTTAAATATCTGATCATTTCTATCATCAGTTTATTCGATGCTTTTTCTTTTATGCTTATCCGGTCTCCGGTAAAAAAGAATTTACGGATATGTTTCTTTTTTTCTTCTCTTAAACTAAAACCCGCAAAAACAGTTCCTACAGGTTTAAATTCCGATCCTCCGTCGGGCCCTGCTATGCCTGAGACCGCGCACACGATATCCGCCTTAGTTTCAGCCAGCAGTCCTTCAAGCATTTCTGAAACTGTTTCTTCTGAGACTGCTCCTTTAATGCCAAGTGTTGAGGGATTGACGTTCAGGATAGCGAATTTGCTGTCGTTCGAGTAAGTGACGAAACCCTCTGTAAAAACTTCACTCGAACCCGGTATATTTGTAATATTGTTCATGAACAAGCCGCCGGTGCAGCTTTCCGCCGCGCTCAATCTTAAATGCCGCTTTTTAAGAATCGAAACAAGTTCATGCTGCGGGGTTACCATGTCGTATGTAAATATCTTTTCATTTACAAGGGATTTAATTATTTTTAAAGCTGAATCAACCTTTCTTTTTCTTTGATCTGCAGCACCGAAGTTTTTGATCCTTACCGTTACTCCGTAACCCTGGGGAAGGAACGCAATGGCGCAACCGAAAGGGAATTCCGGGTTTTTTGAAAGGATCGAGTAAAGAGAACTTTCTGAAATGTCGGTAGTGTTGATATCCCTGTAATAAAGGTTGTCGCTGAAGTTCTCTTTCAGATACGGCAGGATCTCTTCTTTCATGAGACTGCGCATCTCGTTAGGTACACCGGGCATGACGAAAATATGTTTTCCGTCAAAATTAAAATGCATGCCCGGAGCCGTGCCTGAGGAATTATGAAGAAGCATGACCTTTTCCGAGTCCGGAAACATCGCCTGTTCTTTGTTAATTTCGTCGGGAACCATATTTCTTTTCGCGAAAATAGCAACGATATGATCCCAGACTTCGGGCCGGAATTTCAATTTGAATCCAAAATGCCGGCAGAGCACGTTTTTGGTCAGATCATCGTTAGTCGGACCCAATCCTCCGGTAATAAAGATCATATCCGTCTGCTTCATGCTGCTTTCGAGCTCAGATATTATCTCATTATCGGCATCGGCTATCGCGATTATTTTTTTTGTAAAAATGCCCAGCTCATAAAGTGCCGAAGCAATATACGATGAATTCGTATTGACTGTATGGCCGGAGAGTATTTCATCCCCTATGCTGATTATATGCGCCGTGCAGATCTTTTTGTTATTCATAATTCGGTCCTAAAATGATGATTTCCGGTATTGTTCGATACCTTTAAGCACACCTTTATAAAACTCAGTCTGCCCTTTTTCCGACAACAGGTATTTGAGATTATCATTGTTGATAATGAATCCCGCTTCGATCAACGCATGCGTAATTGTCATTCCGGAGAAAATAACAAGGTTTTTCGGTTTGATCTTTCTTTTGACATTAAAAGGCTTCCCCGATGCGGCAGGAATTGAAACAGATAGAACCTCGGAAAGTTTTTTGTGCATTTTAAGAGCTTTTTCCCTAAGTTTCTTCCACTCATTCAAATTGCCATGCTGAAAATTTATGAATTCGGGCATTTTACCTAACGACTCCCTTACGATCATTTCAGAGCCTATGTACCTGTCCGACTGCCAGAACTTTTTGTTTTTCGGTGAAGCCGAGTTAAGGTGTATCGAAAGGAACATATCCGCATTTCTGTTCTGTGCAATTCTGTTTCTTTCGTGCAGGCTGGGATAATAATCTCCGTCCCTTGTCAGAAATACTCTATATCCGTTATCCTCGAGATATTTTTTCAAACCTTTTGAAAGAAGAAGGTTCATTTCTTTTTCTGTATAACGGGTGCCGTCATTCTTTTTTAAAATGCTTAAGGCTCCCGGATCGTCACCTCCATGCCCCGGGTCAAGAACAACTGTGTAGCGGTCTTCGTTAAAATCGTAATCAGACAGCGGGACAGAGGCCTGTTCAGGAAGATGAATGTTTATTTTAAGAGAATATTTCTCTGTTATCAGATCGCTTTTTTCAAATTCCTCTCCGGAAGATCGTTCTATCGTTATATCGTAGTTATCTGTAAGATTGATCTTGAAAGTAAGCGTATCTGAAGCTTCATTCCACTGTACGGATTCAATTCCGGATCCTCTGGGTGATTTTGAAAAATTCTCAGGCGACATGATACTTTTTCCTGGAATTTTAAGCGTAAGCGTCTTTCCGTCGAATAAAGGAGGATTTTCGTAAGATAGAGAATCTTTTGAGGTCAGATAAACGCTCGTGATATTTTTGTCCGCATATAGTTTGATCTTAGATATATATGACTGTTTTTCGTCTGCAGGTTTTGTGTCCACTATGACCGTTTCGCTTTCGAGAGAATTCAGCGACCGTAATATCCTGTCGTTCAAAGTTACATTATCGTAGGATCTCTGGGCAAGTTCTCTATAGCCGTCGGCTATCTTCGGTTTCATTACCGACAGGATTTCCTCATTGGAATTGTCAACTATTTCATCGAGAAGTCTTTTAATCTTGCGCGTATATTTGAAATCATAATCGTTCAATATAAGAAATATCGCATTATCTAGAGCGGAATCAGGTTTATCAATTTTGATCAGTGAAGCCGACAGTATGAAATATAAATTCAGCCTCTGTTCGTGCGAAACGCCGTCATTCCGAAGCAGCGGATCGATCTCGCCGGGGATGTTTTCATAATTACCCGATCGGTAATCGTATTCAACCTGAATATAATCATATTTGAGTCTGTTGTTGCTGTCCAGACCTGTTGAATCAGCTATAAAACTAAAATAAGATGCTGCCGAATGCGGCTTATTCTGCCTAAGCAGTGAGGTGATAAAAATGTAATACAGATCGAATCCGATATTCTCGTTTACATAATCGAACAGGTTCTGCTGCTTTTTCATAACAGATCTCACTGCTTTCTCCGCCGCCTGATAATTTTCAGTTTTGAAATATAGAAGCGCAAGAAGTTTTCTGTATTCGACATTATCAGGTTCGTTATTCAAAAGAGCAACAAGCTGCTTTTCAGCTTCAGTATATATTTTTCCGTCAATTAGCAGTTTAATTTCGTCTGTGCTGCACAAATATTTTACAGGCGCGGTATTTTTTTCAGGAACCGATGCCGGTGCGTATCCGGAAGGGGTACATGAAAGAATGAACAGCGTAGCTGAAACAAATACAGCTGTCATCAGAATAAATCGGACTGCTTTTTTCAAAAAAATCCCCGGATCATCTTATGATTATGTAGTAGATCACATAGAACCATGAAAGTATTCCATGTATAATGGCCCACAATATCGAGTTGTTAACCGACCATGATATTGCGATCGCCAGCGCGGATCCGAAACTAATTCCTGTTTTTATTGTTTCCACTCTATAAGACATGTTCACCTCTTTTTTTTATTAGAAGAATATATGCAAGAATAAGCGTAATTTCAAAGGATAATATTACTATTTTTAGTCATATTTTTCCGAATAAGATTAGAATATTTGATAAAAATATTACTTGCATTTGTGCAATTAAGAAATTAAAATAACCGGACACAATGCGAATAAAAAGCAGGAAGCAGAAATGAAAAAATTAGCAAAAAGGACAGAAAAGGTCGAAAGATCGAAAACTTTATCAGTGACGGCAAAGGCGAATGAACTTAAGGCGAAGGGAGAGGATATTGTCGTTCTCACTGTCGGCGAGCCCGACTTTCCTACACCGGACAATATCAAAAAAGTAGGAATTAAAGCTATAAATGATAATTTTACTAAATATACCGCAGAAGGAGGGATAATCGAACTCAAGAAGGCAGTAGTAAAGAAATATGCCGACGATTTCGGTGTCGAGATCACTCCTAAAAATGTAATATGCTCAAACGGCGCAAAACACGCGCTTGCAAATGTGATACTTGCGATCTGCGAAAAAGGAGATCAGGATATAATTCCTCAACCTGCATGGGTTTCGTATCCCGAGCTTGTAAAACTGGCTGACGCAAAACCGGTCGATATTTTCACTGATGAAAAAACAGCTTTCAAGGTCACTCCCGAAATGCTGAACAAGGCAATAACAGCCAAAACAAAGCTGATAATTTTATGTTCGCCGTCAAATCCTACAGGTGCAATATATACAGAAAAGGAACTGAAAGAGATCGGAAAGATTGTCAAAAAAAATGAAATATATATTATTTTCGACGAAATATATGAAAAACTGATATTCGACGGCAAAAAACATTTTTCAATGATGAAGATAAAAGACATCAGAGACAATGTAATTTCCATAAACGGAGTGAGTAAATCATACGCCATGACCGGATGGAGGATCGGGTACGCGGTAGCGAATGAACAGATAATCGATGCTTCCCACAAGATCCAGAGCCACATGACATCGAATCCTAATTCAATAGCTCAGAAAGCATCTGTTGAAGCAATTCTGGGCGATCAGAAAGAAATGAAAAGAATGAGAGATATTTTCGAGCAGAGGCGCGACGAAGGTTTTGCGCTTATAAAGAAAATACCGCACACGATCTGTTATAAGCCTGACGGAGCTTTCTATTTCTTCGTTGATTTCTCATATTATTTCGGAAAGAAATTCAATAAGACCGTGATCAAAACCAACGATGATCTCTGCGATTTCTTTATAACAGAGCTTAAAGTCGCGGCGATCACCGGGTCGGCTTTCGGCAGCGATAAGCATGTTAGGTTCTCTTTCGCGACCAGCAACGAAAGGTTTAAAGAAGGTATCGAAAGGATAATAAAAGGGCTAAAACTTTTAAAATAATATGACAGAGCAGATAAATTCAAAGAACGCGATCATCGAGCTGCTTGAAGCGGACCCTAAAAAGATCGCGAAAGTTGTTATTGAGAAAGGTCTGAAAGGCGATAAGTTAAACCGCATAATAGAGCTTTGTAAATCGAACTCCGTAAGGTTCGATCTAGTTCCCGCGAAAGAAGGTGCGAGGGGAGATGAGAGAACGGGAGTTTATGCGTTAATATCATCTTTTGAATATAACGACCTGAACGATCTCGACCTGAGTGAAATAAAATGCGCTGTCATTCTCGATGAGATAGAGGACCCGCACAATCTCGGCGCGATAATACGAAGCGCCGCAGCTTCAGGAGCCGGTGCGGTTATAATCCCCGACAGGAACGCCGCTCAGGTTACAGAGACCGTTATAGCAGTCTCTGCCGGAACAATTTTCAAGATCAAGATCTGTAAAGTGAAGAATATCGCAGCCGCGATCGACAAACTGAAAGATAACGGATTCTGGATAACAGGCACTGATATGGACGGTTCAGAAGATTATAAAAATTATGATTTTACAGGTAAAGCCGCTATAGTAATAGGGAACGAGGGTAAAGGTCTGCGCAGGCTCGTGAAAGAAAAATGCGATGATATAGTCAGAATAGACCTTACGAACGGCGTCGAATCGCTGAACGCATCCGTTGCAGCAGCGCTGATACTTTTTGAAGTAAAAAGGAAGAACGGTTAATATCCGCAATCCGAATTTTAGCAGCGGATGTCTATGGCAAAAAAACCTATGAAATACCCGCCGGAATTTAAAAAAGAAGTCTGCGAATTCGCTCTGAAAGAAAACATCGTACACTCTTCAAAATATTTTAAAGTAACCAGAAAGACAGTGGCTAAATGGACCAAGATCTATAAAAACTGCGGCTTATCCGGTTTATTTGAACCCAGAAAAAGGAACGACAATCAGCCGGCCAAGCTCGACAGGGAATTATTAAGCAGGATCATAGGTTACAAAGAAAATAATCCGAAGACCAGCCTGCACAGGATAAGGGATATATTTTCGCTGGAATGCAGTCTGCCGCTCCTTTGCGTTAAATTGAATAAATATTACAATTGGAAAGCGATAAATAAAAAGGAGCAGGAATTCTACCTGACATACGGGACCATGGAGGATTCTTTATCGGGAAGCGTTCCGGAAAAGACATACAGATTCGAATTATATGACAGCCTGCACCGGAATATTTATTACGGCTTGTCTCAGGACTGCAGTATCAGGAATATTTGCGTTTTCATCAAATTCGTAATCACCTGCATAAGGAATGTAAATTTATTGAAAAATAACGCGAAGATCGTAACGAACATTGATTTTATACTTAGGTCATCAGTGCCATATTCAGATTATGATAAACTTATCAAAAGCGAGTTCGGGATAGATATATTATATAATGACTGTAATCTAAAATATGGCAAGGTTATAAAACAAGACCGTAATTCGCTAAAAAGTGTTTTCAGAACTTCGTTATTGAATAGCAGAGTGCATTATATTCCTCCTTTTAATGTCGATAATATTCTGAGACAGGTAAATGTTTATGACACTCCCGGGAGAGAGTGGCTTGAAGCGGTAGTTAATCATAAAGTGGCAAATCAGCTTCTGATCGATGCTGTCAGGCAGATCGAAAATTTTGCCGATCAGGCGAAGATAGACTTTGATTTCGAC
>CALMWI010000395.1 GCA_937873545.1 uncultured bacterium
ATCGAAAAGAAGATCGAAAAGATCGCTAAAACCATTTACGGAGCCGAAGCGATAGATTATACCGCGCAGGCTAAGAACGATATAAAAAGGATCATCAAGCTCGGACTTGATAAACTGCCTGTCTGTATAGCTAAAACGCAAAAATCTTTGTCAGACAATCCCGAGCTTCTGGGCAGGCCTAAGGATTTCGTAGTAACTGTAAGAGAGATCAAGATCTCATCAGGCGCAGGATTTCTGGTGCCGATCACAGGCGAGATCATGCGTATGCCCGGGCTTCCTGATGAACCTTCAGCATATAACATAGATATTGACAATGACGGTAATATAGAAGGATTGTTCTAGGCTATTTCTTCTACAGGAACAGGTTCCTGATTTGAGTAATCGGGATGAATTTTAAACTGAGCAATCGTCTTTCTCAGCCAGAGTACGGAGATTATAGTCCCGAGAAAGATCGAAATTGTGATCCCGACGATTATTCCGGGAAGCTGAAATGTATAATTCCCAATCAGGAGAAGAGGAATGAATATAACGATCATTCTGATTATGTTTATCATGATCGAGCTGTAAGGTTTATGAAGAGCGCTGAAAGTAGCGGAAGCAGACATGCTGATGCCCATCACGCCGTAGCTGACAGATACGACAGCAAGATAAAGATAAGAAATATTTATTACGGTCGGATCATCGTTAAAGATCATCGAAGTGTACTTTCCGAAAATGGCGAATGCAGCGAACATTACCGCGCCTATGATCAGCGATGCTTTATTGACGAATTTTATACCGTCCTCTATCCTGTCTATCCTTTTAGCTCCGAGGTTCTGTCCCGTATAAGCTATCATGGTGTTTGCGAATGAGATCAGCGGTCCGATTGCTATCATTTCGATCCTTGTGGCGACACCGAAACCGGCTACGGCTTCTTTACCGTAATCCGAAATGATCCTTGTCGCCACACCCATCGAGATCTGCGGTATGAACTGGTTAAGGATCGCCGGGAATCCGATATATAAAACTCTTTTCCACGAATCGTATAATTCTGCGATCTCGGGTTTTACGATCGAAAGCATGTGAAATTTATAATTCAATAAATATAATGAAGCTATGAATGTAGTCATTCTGGCAATAACAGTAGCCAGCGCTGCTCCTTCAAGTTCCATGCGCGGAAAAAATCCGATACCGAATATAAGTAGCGGATCAAGCACAGCATTCATTATCATTGATCCCATCATGACCATACTCGGTAAAAGTGTATTGCCGGCAGCTCTTATCGCGTTGCTTCCTATCATGGGAATTACAACAAAAGGCATTCCCCAGTACCAGACCGTCATGTATTCCTTAATCATAACAAGTATTTCACCTCTGGCACCGAGAGAAGTGAATACAAGGTCCATTGTCGTAAATCCGGTCACCATTATAACTGCAACGACGATAAGACCAAGGTAAAGGCTGTTCGTTGTCAGTCTTTTTACCTCATCGTGATTTTTGCTTCCGACAGCTCTTGATATCACTGCGGCACCGCCTACACCCAGTCCGAGAGCTATGCTGTTAGCCGCCATAGATACTGGAAATGTGAAGCTCATCGCGGCTAACTGGGATGTTCCGAGTTTCCCGACAAAAAAAGTATCGACGAGGTTATAACCGACCATGCTTAACATGCCCACCATCATACCAAGTGACTGATTGGTTATGTTTTTTCCTACTGAACCCTGTGTCAGATCTCTTCTTACTGCCATTTCAGCCTTTTATACCTGATTCATTTATCAAAGAATATAGTTATTTATATTAAATTCCGCAATTCTTTTGAAAATACACTTTTTAAATCTTAGTCATTTTAATATTTGTTTTTGATCAAGTTTCTTTTTATTTTAAACGGATAACTATTTTTACGGGAGTTTATAATGAATATGAAAGAAAGTACGATGCCGAAATATATAAACGAGCCTGAATATTATAAAAACAAGCAGTTCATGTTTCTTGATATATCGGGATTCACACCGCTCTGCGATAAATTCATAAGAGAGAGCTCTTACGGGGCTGAAAAGATCGGCGATCTTATAAATATCGTATTCAACCCTATAATAGATTCGGTGTATGCCGCAGGAGGAGATGTAATTTCATTTGCCGGTGACGCACTCTTCGTCGCAGTAGATAAAGATAAAGCCGGTACGGTTCAGAAAATGTCAGACAGGATCATAAAAGAGCAGACGATAGACAGAAATCTCTCGATCAAGATCGAGGTGTTTGATAAGCCTTTTGTACCTTTTGTGATGAATTCAGAGAAATCATCGTGCTTCTGCTACGCACCTCATAAACTGAAAAAAGATGTTATTAAGAACGATCCGTTCCCGCAGGAGATCTATAACATCTATAAAAGCAGTTTCAGAGGCGAATTAAGGGCAGTGCCGATATTTTTTATTCATATAAATGAAAAATATTCTGTAGAAGTGATAAAACCCCTTTTGATCGAACTCGCGGAAGAAGCCAAAAAAGGATCGGTATATATCAACAAGATCGAATTTCTGGACAAAGGCTGGATGATACTTA
>CALMWI010000396.1 GCA_937873545.1 uncultured bacterium
AACGCCCTTTTTATTCAGCCTGAAAATTTTATAGATATTTGTAGAAAGCTTTGTATGCTTTGTATGTGTGGTAAATATCCGCTTTTGAAGCAACTTCAAAAGGAGAATGCATGGACAGAAGTGCTGTTCCGCAGTCAACTACATCCATTCCGTATTTGGCCAGATATTTTGCTATCGTTCCGCCGCCGCCCTGATCGACTTTCCCCAGTTCTGAAGACTGCCACAGGACTTTGTCCTTGTTCAGCGCTTTTCTTAGGTCGGCCACGAATTCGGCGTGAGCTTCGTTCGATCCGCTTTTTCCGCCCGATCCTGTAAATTTGGTAACGCATACTCCGTATCCCATTTTCGCAGCGTTCATAGGTTCATTAACGCTTTTCCATTCAGGATCGATCCCCGCGTTAACATCTGAAGATAACAGTTTTGAATTTTCAAGTGCTTTGATAAGCGTGTTATAATCTCCGAGTCCGTAAAGATTCAGCACATCGTTCACCATTCTTTCGACTATGTTGGAGTCAGCTCCCGCATTGCCTGCAGAACCGATCTCTTCCTTGTCGAAGAACACCATCATTATATTTTTCTTAAACTCTTTATCTTTCATATCGAAGATCGCTTTCATGCCGAGATAAGCGCAAATTCTATCATCCTGTCCGTGAGCGCCGACAAAGCTTCTGTCGAATCCGATATCCTTAGCTTCACCTGCCGGAACAAGCTGAAGTTCAGCGGAAACGAAATCTTCTTCTTTGATGCCGTATTCTTTATTCAGATAATCAAGAATCGCAAGTTTGATCGCGTCTTTTCCGGTTTTAAATTTGTATGGTATCGAGCCTACAAGAATGTTCAGCTGTTCGCCTTCTATTATTTTTGCGGGTGTTTTCTGATACTGATCCTGAGCAAGGTGAGGAAGAATGTCATTGATCGTGAATACAAAATCATCCGGTTTTTCACCGATAGATACATTTATCGCTTTTCCGCTTTCAGTTACGATCACACCGTGAAGAGCTAACGGCCTGGTCACCCACTGATATTTTTTTATTCCGCCGTAATAGTGCGTTTTCATATAAGCCATATCTTCAGATTCATAAAGCGGAATCTGCTTCAGATCGAGCCTGGGAACATCAATGTGAGCGCCGTTTATCAAAAGACCGTCTTTAAGAGTTTTCGGATCTTTTATTACAAGCAATGCACCGCAAACTCCGTCATAGTTTATGAAAAGTTTTCTGTCGGTCTTTTTAGCTTTCTTTATATCAACGAAACCGAATTTTTTCGAAAGTTTCTCGACCGTGAACATAGCTTCTCTTTCGGTCTTGCTGTTGTTTAAAAAGCTTTTATAATCTTCCGACAATGTCATGATCTCGTCAAATTCTTTTTTCGGAATATTTTCCCAAGCATTCTTTTTCTTGAACAGAAGCTTCTCTCCGAGTTTTTCCAGATCGCTTTTCTTCTTTTCTGCCATTTGTTGCTCCTTCTATTTTAAATTTTACATACAAAACAGGTTTTAAATTTAACCCTAAACTGTAAAATAGTCAATATTATTTACTTTTTCCTTGCCGGACAATCTTTTACTTTGCAATCGAAACACTTTGGCCCGATCGGTCTGCAGATGGTCTGACCGAAAGCGACCATTAGATCGTTTATTTCGCTCCAGTATTTTTTCGGGATTTTATCCATAAGTGCGAATTCAGTTTCTTCTGGTGTTTTTGTTGATACTGCTCCCCAGCGGTTCGATATTCTGTGAACATGCGTGTCAACGCAGATCGTATCCTGCCCGTATCCGAGTGAGAGGACAAGATTTGCGGTCTTTCTGCCGACTCCCTTGAAAGCTACAAGCTCTTCTAATGAATCAGTCACTTTTGAATCGTATTTATCAATTAGTATTTGAGATGTTTCAATTATAGTTTTAGCCTTGGTTTTATAAAATCCGACGGGAAAAATCAATTTCTGTATTTCATACTCAGAAAGTTTAATCATTTTTTCCGGAGTATCAGCTTTCTCGAACAGCCTGTATGATGCTTTGGCAGTCACATCGTCTTTTGTGCGCAGTGATAATAATGTGCTGATGAGTACCTTGTACGGATCTTTAGTCTGAACTGATATCAGAGTAACAATAGGCGCATTCCATTTCTTATATTCTTCTCTTAGAATCTTTATGTTCTCTACGAATTTATTTTTATCCATTTTAAAACCTTATTTGAATTTTTTCGTTTAAAGTGTTAAATTTAGCTGAAATTTTGAGAAAAAGCCAATGTCAAAAATGTATTGCATCATAATTATCCTCACTACTCTGAGCTGTTATTCTAAAGAACCTGTTTTCTCATTTGCTGTATTTTCTGATAATCATGGAGAAGGAATTGAAAAAATTGAATTCAAACGGATGGCGGATTGGATCGGATCTAACAAATGCAGTTTCGTGATCGGGAACGGCGATCATGTTCAGGCAAAAACAAAAAATAATTTTATCGAATTTCTAAAAAACAATAAATGGTGGTATAATAATTTTTACCCGACAATAGCTGATAACGAGAATGGACATTTCGGCAAGAATCAGGCTGACTGGGGATCGGGTGGTAAACTATTTGATCTGACTGATATCAGGTCACGAAAAAATGTTGATTTTGCAGAGAATGGAGTCGAATACCACGCAGTAATAAGTGAGAAAGGATTTAATATTCATTTTATTTCGCTGCATTATCCCGATCAGCCGGATATTGATTCAATTGCATTTAAAGAAATATCTAAAAGATATATGGTTGAAACATTAAAAAGCCTTGATAAGCAAGAAAATGATATTATCATTGTTAGTGCTCATTCGAGGCTCGGATACTGGCTGGATAAACTGAATGCGGAACAAAAAAAGATCGTGAATGAAAAAGCCGACCTTGTTTTTTCGTCCACAACTCATGTATTTCACATTTTTTCCGAGAATGGAGATGCGGGACCGATAGCTGTAAATACCGGATCAATTACTAGGCCGAGACTTTGGAGTTCTCCTGGATTTCTTATGGTAGATGTGTATAGCGGACCTGCAAAGATCGAAGTTTCATATATTGACTGCTCGAAAAAGGAATTCAAGCGTCCACAACTTTATTTCAAAGCTTCAAAGATTATAAACGGGCTGATCACCAAGTTCTAGAAGGAGTTCCGATCTTAGTACAAAAGATAAGTCGTTACCTTCTTTAGCTGCCGGTACGAGTGAAATTCTTAAGTATATTTCCTTTTCAATATCTCTGAAGTGATTATCGCGCTTCTCAATTTTATTTTTGAATCTAAAAAGCTGACCTTGGGATGTTTCTTATTTATCGGAGTAACATTTTCCTGCGGGGATCTCCTGACGGAATCCATATAAGCGTCACCTTTAACTTCCTCGTAATTTACATTCCTTTCTTCGTTCACAGACATTTCATCATAAGATTTAAATTCGGTTTCATAAGATCTTGCAACCGAATCGTAATCCTTTTCAGGCGTATCATATGTATAGGTCTCTTTTAGTATATCCTCTGAATTCCTTTCATCATAACTTACAGGCTTAGTAGAATATTCTTTTTCACCGGCAGGTTTAATCTGTTCAGCGGGTTTCTTCATTTCGGAAAATGTTTTCGAGCTGGTCGTTTCATTTTTAAGTCCTTTTAGCTGCCTTAGAAGTTCCCCAAGTTGAGGAGGCGGTTCATTGGCAGATGTTCTTTTATGCTTATCATTAAATACTGTTGGCTGCTGCTGGGAGGCCTGTTTTTTCTTATTCTTCGAAACAATCGAAGAAATTATTATTATTATTATGAATATTATTATATTTTCCATATAAAGCTCCTCCCTTAATAAAAATTAAACGAACGGACAGATTTTCCTGTCCGTTCGTAAACACACATTAACTATTTTCACCCGGTCCGGTAATATTTTCTCTCATAGTAGTATCAGCCTGGATATTTTTCATTTTATAATAATCCATGACTCCAAGATTACCTTTTCTAAAAGCATCCGCCATCGCCATCGGTACTTGAGCTTCTGCTTCTACGACCTTTGATCTCATCTCAACAACTCTTGCCTTCATCTCCTGCTCCTGAGCTACGGCCATCGCTCTTCTTGTTTCTGCTTTAGCCTGTGCCACCTTCAGATCTGATGACGCCTGATCAGCCTGTAATTCGGCACCAACGTTCTTGCCGACATCCACATCAGCTATATCAATAGAAAGTATCTCAAAAGCAGTGCCTGAATCTAGACCTTTTTCAAGAACTTTTTTAGATATAAAATCAGGATTTTCAAGAACGACTTTATATGTTTCTGACGATCCTATCGCAGATACGATACCCTCGCCGACTCTTGCTATGATAGTTTCTTCAGTTGCACCACCGACTAAAGTTTTAATATTTGTTCTTACAGTTACCCTCGCTTTTGCCCATAGCTGAATACCGTCTTTGGCGACAGCGCCTATCTTACCCGTTGTTGGAGCGTCGATCACTCTTGGATTTACGGAAGTCTGAATAGCCTCAAGGATGTTTCTTCCGGCAAGGTCAATTCCGCAGGCCATAGTAAAATTCAGTTCTATGCCCGCCTTGTCAGCAGCTATCAGAGCAGTCACGACCCTCAAAACATTTCCTCCTGAAAGGTAATGAGTCTCAAGATCGTTTGTTGTCAGAGGAATTCCTGCTTTAGTGGCTGTTATCAGCGCATTGACTATTACGAAAGGCGGAACTTTTCTCAGCCTCATTCCCACGAGAGAACCCAGAGATACTTTAACGCCTGCGAAAAGGGCGTTGATCCATAACGGAATAGGCACAAATGAAATGAAGATCGAAAACCCTATCAGGGCTACGATTCCGATGATGATAATGAGTGCGGCTGTTGGCATTTTTTACTCCTTTTTTAAATTTGTATCTATATTTCTTCTTTTATTACGATGATTTTATTTCCTTCGACCTTATCAACCTTAATTCTCTCGCCGGTAAGAATGAACTCGCTTTTTGAAATCGCTTGATATACTTCGCCTTCTATTTCTATCTTTCCGGTCAGTTTAAGATCTGCGGTCACTTTTCCTGATTTACCTACAAGATCTTTATAAAATTTAGTATCGCTCACACCTGCGGCTTTTTCACTCTGATTTCTTACTATTATGAAATCAAGAAATTTAGTATCAGGCAGATACTTAACCATAAAATAAATTCCGATTATCGATAGCAGGAATGAGCTGCTCAGCGTAGCACCTGCATTCATAAGATCATTTCCCGTCGGGTTGTCTCCTACAAGTGTCATAAAAAAAGATGCCAGAATTGCGATTATACCCAAAACCCCCGTAAAACCGAAGCCGGGTAATATTATAAGCTCGATACCCAATAAAACAAGTCCTGTAAGGAACACAATTATTTCAACATGATCGGCCAGATTAATCACATAATGCGAGCCGAAGAACAGAACTAAAGCGATCAATCCAACTGTTCCGCCTACACCCCATCCTGCGGTTTTAATTTCGAAGATCAGACCGAGGAAGGCAAGAGTCATAAGCAGAGAGCTTATGATAGGATTGGTCAGGAATCTCACTATTCTCTCGGCCATTGTAATAGTCAATTCTTTAACATCTGTTGAGGCTATGCCCAAATAAGCATACATTTGATCGTCGGTATGAACTATGGTATCGCACATCTGATGTTGTAAAGCTTCTATCGCCGTAAGCGTGACAAGTTTGCCTTTTTCGTTAATCCCTTCAATAACGATGTCCTCGTCAACCATAGCTTTGGCGATCTCTTTATTTCTTCCGTTTATCTCGGCGGTCGAACCAATTTCCGATCGGAAATAAGATTGTGTTTTTTCGGATTGTTTTTCTCCCGCTTCATCCACGACAGTAGCTGCGCCTATTGAACTTCCGTCAGCCATAATAATTTTTTTACAGCTTAATGCTATTAATGCGCCTGCGCTTATCGCCCTCTTGTTGATATAGGCAACTGTAGGTATTGTAGAATTTAGTATATCATCCTTTATTTTCGTGGCTGAATCTACTCTTCCCCCGAAGGTGTTTATCTCGAAGATTATCATATCTGATTTATCTTCTACTGCAGTTTTAATTCCTCTTTCTATATAGAAGGCAACTCCGTTATCTATCATGCCTTCGACTTTGATCAGAGTGGCTTTCTCAGCCATCAGCCCTGTGAATACTACTGACAGGATCAGGATCATTACATAATTTTTCATATATCCTCCATCTTAATGTTATCAGTACTGAATAGCTTTAACTTCATTGACAGCGCTCTCCCAATCAAGCTTTATTTCAGATATTATCTTCAAAGGAATTTTATTTGTTGATTTATCCAGCTTGGAAGCATCGGCTGTAACAATAAAATCTCCTGAGTTTATCATATGAAGTTCGTTTACAGGACCGGTAACATTTATGTCGATTGCGACAGGATCGATTATCAGATTGATCTTATCTGGTTTATTTAATATTTTAACCGGCGTTTTAAATGTGGTCACGCCTTTCCTTACTATCATCTGAAAAGCGGATACTGTTCTGCTCGAATATTTTATTGAAGCGCTGTCAGGCAGTAAAAGAGAAATCTTCTCTGATAAATCTTTATCGAGGTCCTTCTTGAAGATTTTAACTGATTCAACATGTTTAATGTTTTTAACTTTAGATTCCGGACCGGAAACTATAACAGATTCGGGCTGCTGAATGAATTTTCCTGTTCTGAGATAGCCGGGTCTTATATCTATTTCTGCATTAAGAACAATAGGTACTTTTTTTATCTCCAGCCTGTCAAATTGAATTATTACTTCAACAGGCTGATAGATTGATACAGCATCGATATCTTTGTTCGAGGTGTTGACGAACTGGTCAGTGCTTAATCTAACATTAACCGAGTCTGTAAACCCTGATGCGTCGATCTCAAGAAAGATCTCGTTGTTAAAATCAGACATAAGAAGAGCTTTGCCTTTTGATCTTATCTTCATTCGTACATGGCTAGGCACAGGATTCAGAAGGGTCTTTCCTTTCGGTATATTTGAAATACTTATCGGAATATTAAGTACGGTTTCAAAATTTTTCTGAAGATTAATGTAAAACCAGAGAACTAAACTCAGCGCGAAAAATATTATTTTTGTAGCAAAGTTCTTTCTCACTGAATTTATCAGAAACACAATAATATCTTTAAAAGCCTGATTTCCGGATTTCTTCGCTTTGCTCATGACAGAAATTTTCCTACACTGAATTTCATCACAGTATTTTAACTCAATTTTGTTTCAATGTAAAGGATAAAAGAACAAACTTTTGTTGTTAAAAATGTTAAAAAAAATTACTTTTTTAAGAAATCTTTGCTTATATTTGTCTTCGGCCCTGGGGGCGCCGGAAAACCGGCTGAGAGGGATTAACCCGACCCTTGGAACCTGATGCGGATAATACCGACGGAGGAAAGCGGCATGAACAATGTTTTATACAATAACATCACACATAACAACCTGTCCTCCGTGATCAATGTAAAATGTTAACGAAGGAGTAGAATTATCATGTTCGAGAATACTTTTGACAATGTCAGAAAAAAACACCCGCTAGTGCACTGCATTACGAATTATGTGACCGTTAACGACTGCGCCAACATTCTTCTCGCAGCCGGAGCTTCGCCAATTATGGCTGACGATATCAGTGAGGTTCGGCAGATAACCGCTATCTGTAATGCTCTGACCATTAACATCGGTACATTGAACGAAAGAACGATTAATTCAATGCTTGAGGCAGGAAAAGAAGCAAACCGTCTCGGTCATCCTGTGATCCTTGATCCTGTGGGAGCAGGTGCATCCGCACTCAGGACAGATACAGCTTTAAGACTGATGACTGAAATCCGCTTTACGGTTATCCGGGGTAACATTTCTGAAATAAAGACAGTTTCCAAAGGCAGCGGTACTACAAGAGGAGTTGACGCTGACGTAAGCGACGCGGTGACAGAAGAGAATCTTTCCGATGCGGTTCGTTTCGTAAAAGAAATCAGCCGTCAGAAAAAAGCAGTGATAGCCGTAACCGGCGCGATAGATATTGTTGCAGATTCCGAAAATGCTTATGTCATCCGCAACGGACATCCGATGATGTCGAAAATCACTGGAACGGGTTGTATGCTTTCTGTTCTCGCTGCGGCATATTGCGCCGCGAATCCTGAAGATCCTCTGGGAGCTACAGCGGCGTCAGTTGCGGCAATGGGTATATGCGGCGAGATCGCTTACGAAAAAATGGTTGAAGCAAATAGCGGCACAGGAACATTCCGAATTAAACTTATAGACGCGATGAGCTGTCTTGACGCGGATACTTTCCAAAATAGGATCAAAGTTGAGAGCAGATAATTTGTAAAGGTTAATTATGAACAATGTTTACAGGATAATAGACGCGAATTCTAACAGAATTTCGGAAGGTTTAAGAACTCTTGAGGATTTTTTCAGGTTCGCTTCGCCCGATAAACAAATTAACGAGAAGCTTAGGGATTTAAGACATCATGTTAGAGGTGCTCTGAAGGAATTCGACAGCATGATGATTTCAAGCCGGGATTCATTGAACGATAACGGGCTTGTCCTGTCACAATTATCAGATATTGACAGGCGATCCTCCCGGAAAGAATTCATTACTGCGAATTTTAAAAGAATTGAGGAAGCCTTAAGAAGCATCGAGGAAAACCTTAAACTAACAGGCAAAAATGAGAAGTCAAAATTTATTGAATCTTTAAGATTTTCGGTTTACGAACTCGAGAAACAGGCTCTTTCTAAGATCATTAAAAGAATACCGGCAGGTATTTACGGCATTACAGCGGAA
Organism: uncultured bacterium; assembly: GCA_937873545.1. GTDB lineage: Bacteria > UBA4055 > UBA4055 > UBA4055 > UBA4055 > UBA12480. Next base: position 8,771 of record CALMWI010000396.1, read on the forward strand.
GAGTTCTCGAAAGGAAGATCGAATTTATTCGTGGCGAAAGAAATGATCTCCGCAGGAATCAATATTATACAATACAGGGAAAAGGAAGAGAGAAAATCCAGAAATACTATGCTTCAAGAATGCCGCGAAATAAGAAAGATGACCCGTGACGCAGGCGCAATGTTCATAGTCAATGATTATCTTGATATTGCTTTATTGTCAGAAGCTGACGGGATACACTGCGGACAGACCGATCTTTCTGTATCGGAAATAAGACAGCTTAGTTCTGATCTGATGATAGGTATTTCGACAGAAACGCAGGATCAGGGAAAAAAAGCTGTGCTTGACGGTGCTGATTATATCGGAATAGGTCCGATATTTAAAACCGGAACGAAAAAGGATGCCGCCGACCCTGTCGGCCTGAATTATCTAAAATATGCGGCTCAGAATATAAATATCCCCTTTGTGGCTATAGGAGGGATCAAGGCGCATAATCTAGAACAGGTTTTGATGACCGGAACTTCATCTATAGCTATTATTACCGATATCACAGAAGCGGATGACATAAAAGCAAAAATCTCTTCTCTTAACGAAATTATAAGAAAATATAACAAAACTACGGAATAGAAAATGAATTATACTACTCAGATGGATGCTGCCTCTAAAGGTATCTTAACAGCTCAGATGAAGGATGTTCTGGCATCGGAAAAAATAACCGAACAGGAACTACTTAAATTAATGTCCGAAGGCAAAATAGTTGTACCTGCCAATAAAAATCATAAGAACCTTAAAGGAATCGGAATCGGTAAAAGCCTGAAAACGAAAGTGAATGTAAACCTGGGAGTATCAAAGGATTGCTTTAATCTTGATATGGAAATGAAAAAAGTTAATGCAGCGCTCGAGATGAAAACAGACGCGATTATGGACTTAAGCACATTTGGCGATACTCAGGCTTTTAGAAAAAAACTTGTCGAAACATCTCCGGTTATGCTCGGAACAGTTCCGATCTATGATACTGTTAGGCAGTACATAAATAAACCGATAAAAGATATAACTGTTGACGAATGGTTCGAGATCACTAAAAGACACATTGACGACGGGATCGATTTTCTGACTATCCATGCCGGACTTACAAGAGAAGTCGTTAAGCGCGTAAAAAGCAACCGCAGGCTGACCCATGTCGTATCCCGCGGCGGCTCAATATTAATGGAATGGATGGAAGAGAATAATGCTGAAAATCCTTTCTACGAACATTTCGAAAGACTTCTCGATCTTTGCGAAGAATCAGATGTGACTTTAAGCCTCGGTGACGGCTTGAGACCCGGCTGTTTAAAAGACAGTACTGATGCTCCCCAGATACAGGAACTCATAATGCTGGGGGAACTTACCAAGCAGGCGTGGAACAGAAAAGTCCAGGTAATGATAGAAGGCCCCGGACATGTTCCGCTTAATGAGATCATTTCGAATATGCAGATACAGAAAAAACTCTGCCACGGAGCGCCGTTCTATGTTCTCGGCCCGCTTGTGACAGATATCGCGCCAGGCTATGATCATATCACATCAGCAATAGGCGGAGCATTGGCAGCGGCAAATGGGGCAAATTTTCTTTGTTATGTCACTCCGGCTGAGCATCTAAGATTACCTGATCTTAACGATATGAAAGAAGGTATCATAGCTTCCAGAATAGCGGCTCATGCAGCAGACATAGCCAACGGACTTCCCGGAGCAATGGACTGGGATAATGAAATGAGCAAAGCCCGTCATGATCTTGACTGGAAAAAGCAGATAGAATTATCAATAGATCCCGAAAAAGCGAAAAGATACCGTGAATCGGCACAACCCATTGATGAAGATGTATGTTCGATGTGTGGCGAATTCTGCGCGGTCAAAAGAAGCAACAGGGTGCTGGACGGGAAAAAATAACATGTTCAACGATAAACACATGACAATTCCAGTAATCCTCTCAGGACTGATCCTCGGAATATGCTTTCCGCCTTTTGTAAGCACATATGCAGTATTACTGCTTTTGCTGCCGTTCATTCATTCTATTTATCTGATGCCTGAAAGATCGGCAAAATTCGGTTTTCTTTTCGGGTTTTCTATGTCAGTTACCGCTTTGTACTGGATATTTTCAAATGCCGGAGCGGATGCTCTCTGGATAAAGGTAGTTTCCGGATTTGGAATGTTTGTTGTAAATGCGACATTCTATTCAATTTTCGGCCTTCTTTACAAAGCTTCGCATAAAATTTTCAGATACAAAGCGATCTGGACTGTCCCGATTTTATGGGGCGGAATGGAACATTTGATGCAGTGGGAAGAATTCGCATTCCCATGGACATTGCTCGCTCATTTATTTACCGGTAAGACTAAGTTTATTCAGATAGCGGAATTTACCGGAGTGATCTCCGTTTCGATGATAATGATCTTCATTTCTGTACTTTTGTATCTCGGTCTGAAATACTTTTCTGAAAAAAATTATTTCGCGGCTTCTGTCAGAATTCAGTCAGCTTTATTTGTAACAATCGGACTTGTTCTGTTAGGCCATTTCAGAATCGCGTATATTGATAATAAAACCGAAAAGATGCCTTTAATAAAAGCGGCGATGATCCATCCTTCTCTTGAGATTGAAGAAAAGTGGAAATCAGAAAATTTTAATAATATCGTAAATTCTCAGCTCGCTTTGAGCGATCACTCCCTGTACGAAAATCCCGACCTTATAATATGGGGCGAAAGCAACTTCCCCAAATACCTGGAAAACAATCCTTCCTTCATGAGAGATTTTATTCTCTACAGCGCAAATAAAAAAGTTGATCTCTGTATCGGTTCTCTCGGTTATGATTATTTCCCTGAAACCGAAGCTTTCAACAAATACAACAGTGTGTTCTTTTTTGATCAGAATAAAAATGTTTCCAGATATGACAAACGGAAGCTCGTTCCTTTTGGAGAAAGATTCCCGCTCTCACAACATCTGACTTTTCTTGAGGAGATCTCATTGGGTCAGGCGAATTTTGATAAAGGCACAAATTCTAAGCCATTCGAAATGTCGAACGGTCATAAATTCAGCTCAAACATCTGCTACGAAGGAGTATTCCCTTATTATAACGCAATGATGGTGAGGAACGGTTCTGAATTCATTGTAAATGTTTCAAATGACGCATGGTATGAAGGTTCAAAGCAGATATATCAGCACAGCAGATTCACAGTCTTCAGGGCGATCGAGAACAGAAGAAGCATAGTCAGGCTGGCAAATAAAGCTGAAAACTCGGTTTTCTTACCTTCAGGCGAACAGAAAATACTTTTTGATCATGCCGGAAGCCTGTACAAAGTCGTTGATGTTCCGATGAACAATGAACTGACTTTATTCACAAAATACGGATACTGGTTCGCCCGGTTAATCATATTGCTTAACTCTGCGATCCTTGTACTCGCCTTAATAATGTATGCTAAAGATAAAACAGGAAAAAAATGAAAATCATATACCTCCTAAAATACGGCGAGCTGATGCTGAAGAAAAAGAATAAAAAATTCTTTGAAGATATGGTTATAAAAAACTGCCTCTCGATTTTAAGGGAACACAAAATAAAGAAAATTAAGCTGTTCGGAAGATTTCTTCTTGAGGCCGAAGTCGAAAATGAAGCCGAGAAGGATGTTATCACGCATAAGCTAAGTACAAGAATCTTCGGGATAACGAGCGTGAGCCCGGGAAATGTGATAGATACCGATTATAAGAAAACATCTGAAGAATGTATAAAACAGGCTGAAATAGTGATTAATTCCGAGAATCCTGTCACTTTCAAAGTTGACGTAAACAGGCCTTTCAAGAATGTCGAGATGACATCAATTGAATATGCAGGTGAGCTCGGAGGAGACATACTTGATAAATTCCCTCATCTGAAAGTGAAACTTAAAGACCCCGACATGACGATATATGTCGAAATACTTCAGGATTTCACTATCGTTTATTCAAAAAAATATAACTGCCTCAGAGGCTTGCCTGTCGGTTCTTCCGGCAAAGTAGGTCTTCTTCTGTCCGGCGGCATTGACTCTCCGGTGGCAGGTTATCTTGCTCAGAAAAGAGGCTGCTATCTGAACTGCATATATTTTCATTCCCCACCCCACACATCTCAAAAAGCGAAAGATAAAGTATTTGAACTGGCTAAAAAACTGCTCGGTTATCAGAGCCATATCAGAATATTTACAGTTAATTTCACAGAGACGCAACTGATGTTCAAAAAATATACTGACGAGCAGTATTTCGTAGTTCTCGGCAGGCGAATGATGATGCGCATAGCTAACGAGATCGCGAGAAAATACGAATTCAAGGCCTTAATAACAGGAGAGAACCTGGGTCAGGTATCAAGTCAGACTCTGGAAAATCTGCACTGCATAAATTCCGTTGCCGAGCTGCCGGTTTTAAGACCTCTTTTGACCTACGACAAAGAAGAAACGATCGAAATTGCCCGTAAAATAGGCACGTTCGATATTTCAATTCTGCCTTATGACGACTGCTGCACACTTTTTCTTCCGCCGAACCCCAACACAAGATCAAAGGTGTATAATCTGGAAAAGGAAGAATCTAAACTGGATTATCAGAAAATAGTAGAAAAAGCTGTTGAATCTGTTGAGATAATTGATTTATAATACAGTTATAAAAAGGAGGGTCTTATGAGCAATGTCAGAAAATTTATTTTTCCGGGAATCTTGATCCTTATCGGGCTCGCATGGCTGTTTTCCACTCTTGACGTTTTCAGAGTGGATTATATATGGACTGTAATACTTCTGTTCATAGGAACTTCGATCCTTGCCTCAGGCGGATTCACAAAGGGTTCTTTTGTTTCAGGAATGTTCTTCATAATTTGGGCTGTTCTATCCTTCCTGATCGACATGAAGATCATAATTGACGATGTCCTTTTCCCGCTTCTGATCGTTTCTCTCGGCGCACTTTTGCTTATAAACAGATCCGACCTGATCCCTGTGAAGAATAAAGAAAAGAAAGAAGAAAGAAAAGAATTCTAAGAATTATTTAAATTATATCTTCCGAAAGTCAGTACAAATTACATATTAGCAGAATAGGTTGGTAAATGGATTATTCCGGCAAAAAAACTATTTATGATATTATGTGATAGAATTATTTGTTTTTATTAAGG
>CALMWI010000397.1 GCA_937873545.1 uncultured bacterium
GCCATGATACACCTCTATATTTGTTCCGGGTCAAGTGTTGCGCCGGTATATTGTTCGCTGTGTGTTCTATCCACATATTTCTTTTCGTTCATTAATGTTAATAATTGTTGTGTAAAAGAAAGATAGCCGTATGATTGGCTTATCAGTTCGGCTTTCATCGTATGCATTGAGGATGCCAGCATATCTACAATTACCTCATTGTAATTACTTATATCTAATATACACATCTTTGCTTGATTATTCAAGACAATAAAATCAGAAAACATATGATTATTTGTGTCACCTAAATCGCATATATAAGGATTTATATCCTCGGTTTTGATATGAGAAAATGGAACAGCAGACGGACCTATGATCCTATTCTGTGTAAACTTTCCCCAGTCTCTGTGTCTCGTATTCCCGACAGGATAAGTAGTGTAAATCACATCGGACTTCTCTTCTGCCATGATCCCGTGAAGGATATACATAGCTGCAGTCATGTAAAATTCTTTTACATCTGCGTCAAGATTATATTTATCTATATGATTTACAATACTCATAATGACACCGGGGTTAATTGAGAATACATTATCTTTCTTGTGGACTTAGTTTGCGTATTTTCTCGCAAAGTGTTTTTCTTTTCGATCGATAGCTTCCTTAAATAATTATAGTATCCATCCATGTTTTCTGTATAAAGATAATAGTAGCAAAACTTTAATGCGTCTCTTACTTCCTGAGTAAGTTTTGAAGCAGACTTATCTGTATATCCTATCTCAAGAATGACATTTCTTGCATCTGTTTCAGTATTAAAAAGGATCCCGTCGCCATGTATAGCGCAGACTTCCAGGCCTCCTGCGTTTTCATAAGTAGTTACCGGAGTATAAGATGATGTTTGTTCGAATGTAAGTTCATCTGCATCTTGTAATCTTCCTATCTGGACATTGTATAATGATTGTATGAACTCGTTGTTGCCGAAATTATACATATAGTAATCATCAGAAGTATTGTCCGGGACTGCTATCTGTCTGTATTGTACGACTTTTGCATTGTCAAATAATTTTGACATTACAGATTGACAGATGTTAGTTTCTGCATCTGAATATACTATACCTTTGGCGGTAAAATAACTATCCGCTAAATCCGTCACAGACATCTAATTGCCCCATGTAATCTAAGTTGTCGTTGCCTTTAGTGTTATTCCACTGATTAACCATATTGATTAAATCCATAGTATATTTATGATACACATCTTTCAAGTTTATTATTCCCTGATCTTCATAATATTTACTATAAATCATCATAAGAGTTAATACACCTATAACTGGATCAACAGTAAGATTTGCAGCGCCGTAAGTAGTGTTCATTGTACTTACATTATAATAATGTTTATCTACGTACTGTCCATCGGCGGTAGTACAGAAATAAGGATAAGCATAAGCATTGATAAGAAAGAAAGTATCATCCATGTGATTACACACAATCGAAGTACCTATCTGATAGACGATAGGTACGGTATTGTGGTATTCATTTACTTCATCAAAGTCTGTATAATCATAGTCAACGCTGTCAAGATTCCCGATAAGCGGAGTATCAATAGTTCCGAAGTCCTGATCTGTTTCAAGATCGTCAACCTGTATTAAACCATTGAATTGTTTAAATGCTATCTCGGATTCGCTTACTACTATCTGTCCTTTGAAATTAAAGTTATCTAACTTAATATGATTGGTAAATCTTAACGGATGAACAGAAGGATCAAGCCGTAATTTTTTTACGACAGTTTCATAAGCCTCTTGTATGTATGCGTATTTGTCAGCTGTTGTTGTTATCTTTGTGGGGATAAGCGTCAAATACTTTGTCAGCGTCATCTAATGCCTTCTTGATTTCTTCTTTCGTTCCGTTCTTCTCTGGAAGATTTAATTCTTTTGCAACATCAAGCAGTGCAGTCTTATTCATAGACCTGTCAACCTTACATCCTTTTGATGCAAGATATGATCTCAGTGCAAAGATCGGCATCTTCTCGAGCTCTTCCATAGTTCTGTCGGGGCCAGTCTCAGGTTCTTTATCCTTGATCGGTTCTTTAACTTCTGCCGGAAGGGCGCCATCCATGATCTTCTCAGTAACAAGAGGTTTAACCTCTGTCTGTGTTACAGTGTAACCATTTTCTTCAAGCATCTTAATAGCCTCTTTAATCCCGTAAAGCATAGAAGTTCCGTCTTGAGGTGCAATAAATTTATAACCTCTCTTCTTTAAGTTAAGAATTATCTCTTCCTCATCTTCCGGTTTATACTTATTGATCAATACCTTCTCGTCGTTCTTACCCATTACTTTCTCGATCTCCGGGAGGTTCTTGGGATTAGTATAATATTCTATCAGTTCGTTTTGAGTTATCTGATTGAATACTCCGACCATTCTTTGAGTAGAAAGGAATTGTATCTTCGCTTTATTAGCCGGTATATCGTGAAGAAGATACGGCTGCGTTTGAGTAATAATAATCCTTTCTATATTCTCAATCATTCCTGTTCCTTTGCATTTGGAACATACTTCTTTCTCATTCTCACCTGCAGGTTTTACTCCATCGCATTCATCGCATTTAACTTTCGTCTTATACGGAATACTTAGCTTAGGGCATTGCCCGTACCTGCTTACGAATTTTAATATTCGCGGTATCTGATTTGGCATTTCGTTCTCCTGTTAAGGTTAAAAAAGATGGGGGAGTTGCCTCCCCCGGTTAGACTATACAGCGTCTGGTACGATTGCGGTCAATACAGCTCCAAGCTTCGTAGTGGCAGTCAATATCCATTCAGTGCTAGATATCTTAACTACTTCAAATGAAGTGTCAGCAGGAATTGCTGCTTCTACGTTAGTTGTAACATCATTTATTTTACCAGTAGTTGCATCAGCGACAGCAACACGTAACTCAAATCCATTAGCGTTAACCATTCCTCTAATGCATGTACCTACAGGGACTGTAGATAATGCAGGAAGAGCTATGATATTATTAGCATTTGCACTTGTTACCGTTACAAACTGATCGGCACCGGTAAGCAGTCCGGTGGTTAATCCATCAGATGTTGCGGTTGCAGCTGTTTGTTTGCCGGTAAATGAGCCGTCCTTAATCATAGCACCATCTATCGTTACACCAGCAGCAGAAGTACTTTCTGCAATAGCATCAGTTTTAGGAGTAGCAACGAATGTAACCACTCCTGTATTAGTGACTGTTTCATTAACAATAAGCGTATCACAGATTACATCACCAAGATTTCTTTCCAGTTATCCATGATCCATCACCCGGACGGA
>CALMWI010000398.1 GCA_937873545.1 uncultured bacterium
TGGACTTTTCGCTTTTGGAGACTTCGATCTCTATGTGACATCTTCGTATAAAATTATTTTTGAGGATTATGGAGAGGACAGATTTCCCGATGATAGCACTATCAGGCATTTTAATTTGGGAATCGGGACATCTTATAACTGGTGATTATTCCTGATCAAATAGAATTGACTTTAATTAATAAATTATATAGATTTTCACTATGATCTATTACATCGTGAAAGTGGTCATATCGGCAGTCATAATCGTGGCTGTATCGGAGATATCGAAGCGGAATTCGACCGCTGGAGCGCTTCTGGCGTCCCTGCCGCTGTTATCGGTTCTGGCATTTATCTGGATGTATATAGACACCGGTGATGTTAGTAAAATTTCTGAAGTATCGAAGGATATCTTCTGGCTGGTGATCCCTTCGTTAGTGCTGTTCATAGCTCTGCCTGTGTTGTTGAAAATGCAGATCAATTTTTATATCAGCCTATTACTATCATCGGCTTTGACCGCAGGCGCATATTTCCTTCTTTTGACAGTGCTTAAAGCAAAGTCTTGATTACAGACCGTCATACAAGATTTTCATAATTCAGATAAAAGCGAACCCGTTACTATCTTTATCTTACCCTCTTTAGCCTGACGGCGAAAGAGCCTTCGTGATGATGAACGCCGGGATTGACGGCATAACTTCCGTCGCAGTTTCTAAAAACATCTATACTTGAGTTTTCAGCTTTGTCTATAATAAAATGATCGTCATCCGATAAAAATTTCCGCACGACATCCATATTCTCGCAGTTAAAAACGGAGCAGGTCGAATATACCATTATCCCGTTCTTTTTGACGAAATTCGAAGCTCTTTTCAAAATGTCCAACTGGAGCTTCGTAAGCTGACCAAGCATCTCCTCATCCTTATTCCACCTGCTTTCAGGATGACGCCTGAAATTGCCGCTGCCTGTGCACGGAGCGTCGATAAGTATCCTGTCATACTCCTCGAAAACCTGGAACTTTTGGGCTTCCTGGAATGTGAGTCTGTCGAATTTGAGCCCGAGCCGTTTAAAATTCAATTTTATCAGAACTCTTTTTTTCATTGAAATATCGTTCAGATGCAGCCTGACCTTATTGCCGGTAAGCTCCTGAATATAGGTGGACTTTCCGCCCGGCGCGCAGCAAAGATCCAGTATCTTTTCGTTCTTTTTCGGCTCAATCACGAGAACCGGCAGCGAATGCGACGGATCCTGGATATAGAACCTGCCTTCTTCAAAAGCCTTTGATGTGAGAACATTGCCCTTTTCTACCTTAAGAAAATCTTCAAAGTGTTCTACATCGGAAGAATTTATTCCTTCGCCTTCCAATTGAATCTTAAGCTCATCCCTTCCGTTTTTGATCCTGTTCGCCCTGATGTAAACAGGTGGAACGGTCTGATTGAACTTCAGCATCTCAAGCGTTCTTTCCTTACCGTGATCGGCTGTGAACTTGTCCGTCACCCATTGAGGATGGGTAAGGAACAGAGCTTTCTCAGAGCTTTTCTCAGCTTCAGGAAGTTCAAGCTTCGTCATCTTTCTGAGTATGGCGTTTATATATTTGGCTTTCCCCTGACCCAGCTCCTCCTTCGCTATCTCCACAAAATCATTCACTACCGAATAATCTGTGGAGCTGTCGAGATAAAAATACTCCGTTCCCGCGCACAGGATAAGCATGCTGGTCTTCAGATCCTGTTCGTCGATGTTACTGTCGATCTTCTCAATGAAATACTGCTCGAGAAAATTAAAATTCCTGAAGAACTGATTAACCAGATTGATCAGCCTGCGCTTTTCCCTGTCGTCAAGGCCGTCAAGCACCTCAGAATAAAGCGACTCGAATGACAGCCGCTTGTTGTATATCTTGAGAACGGTATTATAGAATAATTTTCTTAAATTCATAATATATATCAGTCCTAATAATATTCACTTACTTCAAGGATCATAAAAATGCTGAAAACTATACTAACTGTAAAGAATATCATAACCCAGTCATTAACTCTGAGCATTTCAGGCAGTGTTTTATTTCCGTAATTACCGAAATTATTCAGTTTTACAAATGCTTTCGGGTAAAGCATCGCGTATAAATATGATCCTGCAAGTATTCCTGCAGTTCCGCCGATCGCCGCATCAATATATCCGTTGCCGATAGCTCCGGCAATAGTCCCCGGGCAATATCCGCGCACGGCGAAACCTACACCGAAGATGCGCCCTCCGCCAGCGTTTATCCCGAATGATCCATGCTTGGGATACAAAGAAACCAGCTTAAATTCTTTTAAAATATAGATCCCTGTCATTCCCGTGACTACGGCAGAAAGCATGATCTTTAAAACTGTGTAATCATTGAATAGAAGCTGGGCGACGATCACATCGTATTTCGTGGCTCCGCCCTTCTGAAGCAGAAAACCGAATATTATTCCGAAAACCAGACTCAGTATTAAAATTTTTTTATTATTCATAGTCTTTCCCTTTTTATAGACTGAACATCAGATAAGCCGTAACTCCGCCGCCGATAAAGAAAAATATAGCCGAGACCCAGCTGCTTACAGCCATCTGCATCGTTCCTGAAATTCCGTGCCCGCTCGTACATCCGCCGGCAAGTCTTGCTCCGAAGCCCAGAAAAATTCCTCCGATTACTGATATTACGATCCTGATAACAAAACTGTCTCCGAATTCCCGAGCCCATAATTCCGGAACCGCGATAAAACTGAAATCGCCGGATATATAAGCTGATATGAATGCGCCGATAATGATCCCGATGACGA
>CALMWI010000399.1 GCA_937873545.1 uncultured bacterium
TACATCCGCCATTTTTATACGAGTTTCAGAGTATTCTTTTTTTCTGAGTGCAGTTTTTAATACTTCCGCCTTTTTTGTAAAGTAGTCTAAAGCTGTGCTGTAATTTTCCGAGATCAGATAAATATCGCCCAAGGATTCGTAAGACCTTAAAAGTCCGTCTGTATAATTGATCTGAGCAGATAGATCTCTGGCTTCCAAAAGGTATGCAATTCCTTTGTGAGTATCGCTGTATCTGGTCATATAGAAACCCGCCATCTGCATAAGAGCGTCTGCTTTAGCAGTGCCGTCGGTTGTTCTCAATATGTCGTCAATGCAGTTTATCTTGTAGGAGAACTTGAACGAATTCTGGCTATACAGAGCTAATACAGATATCAAAAGTATAAATCCTGTTCTTATCTTCATTTTACGCTCCCGCTGACTGAACCTGTTTCATACACGATAAGCGAAGAATGAATCGGATCAGTAACAAACAGTTTGTTTCCTCGCATATCGATCTGGTCTATTCTCTGTGCATTTCTGACAAGAACTGTTTTTTTATAAAGTCCTGACGGATCGAAAATATCGAATATAGAGTTGTCAACTCCGTATCTCGATGCATCAGAAGCTCTTCTTACCCATAAATTGTTATTGCCGTCAACTAAAAGCGACTCGATAAAAGGTTTATTAAGCGATTTAAGCGCAGGTGTTTTAAATTTCTTTGATATTTCTTTTCTTCTTTCAAGCTCCTCTTTAGAAAATCTGACAGGCGGCAGTTTATTGTCTATTACAGATCTCAGATTAATGCTGTGATCATAGCAGTAAATCCTGTAACTGCTGTCCGAATCAATTCCTATGTAAATGAGTCCGTTGTCTCTGTTAACGGCGAAAGGAAATGTTCTTATCTCGGGGTCGATGTTGCCGTGAAAGTAAGATCCGAAAAAACTGCTGATAAGTTTTTGCTGAACGAAATTGTTGTCGGTACTTTTGAGTTCAATACCTAAGTAAGTATCTTCATTTTTTGCGAGGTTCGTACGGAATGATCCGATCATTTTATTATCGTCTAAAAGTTCTATCTCATTAGGTATTTCGCTCTCAAAGTTCGTTTCTCCCAGTTTAGAACCGTCTCCGGAATATTTCAGAAGCCGTTTTTCTTTGGCAAATCCGATATACAGCGTATCATTAATAACACTGAGAGAGCTCACTATTGAACTGTCTAACTCTGTGACTATTGATTGCTGAAAAATGCCTGAACTGCTGAATTTCTTTATCTGAGGTGATCTGTATTCAACTATATAAAAATTCTCCGCAGAATCGAATTTGATATCTATGGGGGTTTTTAATACTGAACTGTCAAGTGAAAATATCTCTTTCATTAATATTTCTTCAGGTTCGGTAAACCTTTCATTCGATACGGTAGTATAGTTTTCGCCGGGTTGATTATTGGTGGTGCATCCCGATAATATTATCAAAGCAACAATACATAGTAAGCTTTCAAAAATGTTATTCAATCTGATCTTTTCCGGATCAAAACATCTGTTGAAGTACATGTTCTTTCTTCCTTTGGATACTGTGTGTTCATTTTTACCGATCTTCTGTCCGCAATCCGAAACGATCTCTTCAAAGCTGCGAATTACAGGTTCTTCGGCTTCAAAATCTATTTCATTAAATATCAGCATTTTTTTTCCCGCCTT
>CALMWI010000400.1 GCA_937873545.1 uncultured bacterium
TGTAAGCAATTAAAGAATAAGACAATTCGATATACTTCTTCAACGATGAGAACAGTCTGAAGAATACAGTTACGATGAAGTTTAAAAAACCTGACAATGTTTCAGAGGGAAAACTTCTTATTAATGCTAAGAACACTCTCTGGTTCGATCATATATTTGGCGATTTCTTAAGTAAATTCGGTTCATCTTACAACAAATGGATGAAAACGCAGTCTAAGACAGATCCCGTACTCAGAGAGCAGAAAATAAAAGATAATGATTTTCCTTTAACGGCATATATTTTGAAAAATGGCGAATGGAAGCTTATAGATTTCCTTTTTACAGTAGGTCCGCTAGCATCAAGGGATTTTGTGCTGCCTGTTGACCTTTCAGGTATAGGCGACAAAGTCGAGATCAAGGTCGAGACCGGATTCATGTTCTGGGAACTTGATTATGCAGCCATGGATTTTACAGCCAAACAGGATTTGTGTGTCAAAAAATATGCTCCATTTTCAGCGATCGATAATGACGGTATGGACAGGACTGATGAACTTGTAGGTTCAGACGGTAAATACATGGTCCAGGAGCATGCCGGACTTTCTACAGAGGTCATTTATAAAACAGAACCGGTAAATGAGGGTTCGATCCGTACGGTTTTCCTTCATACCAGAGGCTATTATGAACTGATAAGAGAATTTACAGGGCTTCCGGATATTATTGAGCTTAATAAATTCAAAACCCCCGGTTACTTTTCGGAATACTCAAGATCCGAATATTTTAGGATCCTTAAAAAAGAAGACCCGCTAATGTGCATTAAGCCGGCAAATTGATATGACCAGGCTTGTTACCGGTATAGAAAAAAGGATTCTCAAACTCAGAGTATTATTTCAGCTGTTTAGATCAGTGTTAAAAAAAACAGGCTGCCCTGTAAAAGCGTTCAGGCTGATAAAACAGATCAAAGAAAAGTATAAATCCACATTAGGCCAGAAACTGATGAATAAGGTAGTTGAAGTTGACGGCCGGTATTTCTGGCGGTTAAGTGCGCCAGGGTTCCCTTCTACAGCTTCGGCAAGACTTCATGAAAATGAAATCGCGAGATTTTTCCCGAATGATCCGAGTAAAGGTCTTCATACCATCGTATTTGCTGTTACTAAAAAGTGCACTCTGAACTGCGAACACTGCTTCGAATGGGATAATCTGGCGCATGATGATACGCTCCGCACCTCCGATCTGATCAATATCGTGCGTAAATTTCAGGATTACGGAACGACTCAATTCCTGTTAACGGGTGGTGAGCCTGTGATCAGACTCGATGATATTTGTGAATTACTCAATAATGTTAAAGAGGATTCCGACTTCTGGATCTTTACCTCCGGGCTCGGATTAACTTTAGAACGTGCGGAAGCGCTAAAAAAAGCCGGCCTGACGGGTGTGCTTGTCAGCATTGATCACTATATCGAAAATGAACACAATATGTTTCGCGGATCAGATAAAATATTTCAGGCTGCGGTTCAAGCAGTAGGCAATGCTAACGAAGCGGGCCTGGTAAGCGCACTTTCTCTTTGTGCTCATAAAGACATCGCTACGAAAGAGCACATTGAAGCGTACATGAATTTCGCTAAAGAACTTGGAGTATCATTCGTTCAGATACTTGATCCTAGAGAAACGGGCAGATATAAAGGAAAAGATGTTGAACTCGGTTCAGAGCAGATAAAAATTCTTGAAGATGTATATATTAACTACAACTCTTTAAAAAAATACCGCGATTATCCGATGGGCATTCTGGAATTCAAAAAAGCAGGAAAAC
>CALMWI010000401.1 GCA_937873545.1 uncultured bacterium
CCTGTTAAACCGCCAATAGTCCCTGCACCTGTCGTTGTGCTAAGTCTTCTGTAAACTGCTCCGATCATTGATCCTGTTACCGGATCTAAGTTGAACTGAACTTTTCTGTTATAGCCCTGATACCAGCCTGCTCCGTTACCGGATTTATCAAAAACTCCTCCGTCAACTGCCTGGTAAGGCAGTTTTGGAACTGGTGTTGCAAGATCAAATTTTCTTCGCGCTTCTTTGATCTCCGTTTTCATAGTCTTATCAATTGCGAACAATTGAAAAAGCATAACGAATGCAAGGGTCATTACCAGTTTTTTCCTCATTATCTCCTCCTCATTATTTTTAAACTATACCCATACCGAATGTAATTTAACACACATCTGTGTCGTAAATTATGATAAAATACAGAAAATAGCAAATAAAAAAATATAGAGGGCAGATGCCCCCTATATTAATAGCAGATCGTTTTTTTACCAGCAGATTATCTTAATTCGTAGCCGAAAGTGACCATATGTGTGATTCCGAGATAACCCATATGTTTCCATGCGTAGTCAACTTTTAATCCCATAGTGTTCATTTTAAAACCGAGACCCAGACTTGTACCCATCCAGTTGACACCTTCGTCGGAGTAATTCAGCTCTTCGTCGGTAATATCAGCATTATCAGGAAAATCAACGCTGTCGTCTTTCATAAACCAGTACTCGTCATTGTCGATTTTTCTTCCTAATCTTGCAAAGAACATATCGTTATACGAATATTCGCATCCGAAAGTCACATACTCCGCGTTGTCTGAAGGATGAGCCGCTTCCATTAGAAGATTTACTTTGTTAACTCCGTCATTCATTGCGTTGTAGCTTGCGCCGAAAACGAAGAGCATCGGAAGAGGTGTATCCTCGTCAATATAAGTGAAGTTCGCACCGAAGTTTCTGATTGACATACCGAATATCAGAGATTTCCAGCCGGTGTTGTAATAAGTACCGACATCACCTGAAGCTACAAAAACGCTTTCATCGGCAAGACTTTCAACGATGAACTTTAAAGTACCGCCGACAAAAAATTTAGGCGTAAGCATCTGGGCATAAGTAAGACCTAGGAACATGTCGCTTGCGCCGAAAGTTCTTCCTGTTCCGTCAGGATACAATGGAGTCGTTTCGTCCATTTCACCTGTAGTAAGATATGCGAACTGTATCCCGGCAGCCCCGTTAAGCTGAGGAATTGGATATGTTCCGCCTGCAAAGGTATATTGAATATCTGCGG
>CALMWI010000402.1 GCA_937873545.1 uncultured bacterium
AAATATTTCTGAAAAATTTATTTTTTTATTCTCATTTATAATTGAAGCTGATAATTTTTCCCTGTTCCTCTCAAGAAGGTCATCCGATACCTTTTCGAAAGCATCGCTGTTGAGCAGAGATCTCTCTTTTTTAAGTGTATTGTAATATCTTTTTAATTCGGGATCGCTCTCGACGGCTTTTAAAATACTCTTTTTTTCATCTGAGCTTTCTATCTCATCGAAGACCAGATCAAATATTTTATCTTTTAAATCGCTCATAGTTCCGCCCTTTTTCTTTAAATTTCAATATTGTTTTTTATATTTTCTACCGCCCTGAAAAAATACTTTTTCACGGTGCCTTCATTTAAAGACATCGCTTCAGCGATCTCTTTAAATTTCATCCCTTCAAAGCTCTTCATATAAACAACTGTCTTCTGCTGAAGAGAAAGTTTTTCGATCTCTTTTTTTACCATCTCTCTTTTTTCCTCGTCGCTGAGCTCGAGTTCTCCCGCGATCTGAAGATCTTGCGTTTCCTTTGACGAATGGATCTCTTCATCAAATTCGGCATGATCGGATCTTTTATTATAGAATGAATAGGCCGTATTGACCGCTATTCTATAGACCCATGTGTAGAAAGACGATTCCCTGTTGAACTGTCCCAGGCTGTTATAAACTTTTATAAAAGTGTTCTGATAAGCGTCGGACGCGTCGTCTTCGTTTTTCAATATGTTCAGTAGTAGGTTCATGATCTGCCTGTCATATTTTCTTATCAGTTTATCAAAGGCTTTTCCGTCTCCTTTGACCGCTTTGTTTATCAGCTCGTTTTCAATTCTTTTCAGTTCGTTCATTCGCTTTTTCCTTTTTTCCCCGGGGATCGGTCGACCGTTTTGCCAGCCTGTGAGAAGTTCCGGTCGGCCGGCACCTTCCATCGCTTCTCAACCCTTAGACCCCTGTTTATTAAAAAAGTTGTCATTGCATTTTAATTTTTTTTATTTTCCTTCCAATTCGTCAATAATAGCTTTATAATCGAAATTTTCCGATCCTTCATAAAGTTTTTTAAACAACTCAAGAGCTGAATTTTTACGCCCTTCACTTTTATTTATCTTCCAGATCTCGTAAGAAAGTACAGCTCTGTTGACCTCTTCCGGTTCTTTTCCGATCATTTCCGCAAGTACCTCCACGGCTTTTTCCGGGTCTTCCGGCGCTGTTAATTTGCATTTCATTAATTCTGAATTGAATATCTGACCGGGGTCGTTTAGCTCATTTGCGATTTGAAAAGCTTCATCATTTATGATCCGGCAGTTATTGTAGTCCTTCATTCTATATAGAAGATCGGATTTCGCCTGGAGGAAATTACATAAATAAGGTTTTATGCTGTATTCTCTGCTTATATCAATTGCTTTATCATAGCTATTATTAGCAGATTCGTATTCGCCGAGCTTACTTAAAACCTCGCCCATGTTCCCTGATATTATCAGAATGAATTTTTTATCTCCAAGCTCTTCAGCCATTTCCAGTCCCTGCCTGTAATATTCTGCGGCTTTTGAATGATCTCCCTGCTGAAAAAACACATTTCCCGTGTTTACAGCTACGCTTATCGCGCCTTTTTTATCTCCGAGTTCTATAGAAAGCTGAAGCTGTTTCTGATAGTATTCGTTAGCTTTATCGTAATCGCCCTGATTGTAAAATACATTTCCGAAATTTCCGTAAACGAAAGATTCGCTTCTCTTATCTCCGAGTTCAACTGCTATTTGTAGCTGTTCGTTATAACAATCTTCCGCTTTTTTAAATTCACGCTGCTTATTGAAGATTACACCGATGTTTCCTATAGCGCTTGACACACTGTGCCTGTCGCCTAATTCTTCCGCGATCTTCAGCTTTCTGTTAAAATATTTCATTGCCGATTCAAGATCGCCCGAATCTGAATAAACAGATCCAATAGTACCGAGTGAGTTCGCTATACCGTGCCTGTCCCCGAGTTCTACTGCCGTATCATGCTGTTTTCTTAGATACTCAAGAGCTTTAGCTGAATCTCCCTGTTCATAATATGTTATCCCGAAATTTCCCGACACAGAGGATATGCTTTTTTTATCCCCGGATTCTGTAGCCGCCCGCATAGCTTTACCGTAGCATTCCGCTGCTCTGGCATAATCTCCCTGAAGCCTATATATGTTGCCCATATTGTTCAGAATATTCGATACATTATGTTTTTCGTTAAGTTCTTCAAAAATCGCGACAACTTTTTTGTAGCATTCCATGGCTTCCGGATATTTTCCCTGAGTATAGTATATAACTCCCATGTTATTCGTTGATGCGGCCATGTCCCTTTTGTTTCCGAGTTTTTCAGAAATTTCCAGTCTTCTTGTAAAACAATCCATCGCGGATGTGTAATTACCGAGATCAAAAAATATTTCCCCCTGCCCCTGCAGAGAACCGGACACGCCCAGAACATAGTTGATCTTCTCGGCTAATTCTAAAGAACCTTTCAACAGGTCCATCGCTTCGTTCATTTCACCAAGATTCCGTTTAATTCCTGCCAGGTTGTTTCTGCTTATGATCAATTTTTCTTTATCATCAATCCTGTCCGACAGATCTGCTGCCATAGAAAACATATTTGCCGCTTCGGGCCATTTTCCGGTAAGGTCCATCACAGATCCTTTGCTGTTCATAATATCAATTAGTTCGGGAATGTCGGACTCTCTCTTTAAAAATCCGATGAGTTTGTCATAGCACTCGACAGCCTTAACATTTTCGTAATTCTTTTTGAACCATGCTCCGGCTTTTTTATAATAATGCACCGCGTCGGCGTTTAATTCCGCCTTGTCGAAGTGCCATGCAGTTTCATAATATTTTTCCTCTTTCCCTATATGGATCAGCTTTATAGATCTGGCTGCCAGTGCGTGAAGCTCTCTGAGTCGAGATCTTAGCTGCATCTCGTATATGGCTTCATGAAGAAGCGCGTGCTTGAAAATATATTTGATCTCCGCAAAGCTATTCCAAAGTTGTTCATTCTCGATTTTTTCAAGCAGGGGAATGATCTCTTCAGTGGCTTGATCCGAACCGTAAAGTTCGAGCATTGCCAGAAGGACTTTCAGCTCAACTTCCCTTCCGCATACTGAAGCTACCTGAATTATGTTCTTCAGTTTATTCTCCAGCCTGTCAATTCTGGCTATTATCACTGTGCTGATATTTCCCGGTATTTCAACATATTCGCTGCTTAGCGAATACTGGCCGTTATTAAGGCTGATCAGATCATTCTCTTTCAGATAGTTAACGATCTGCTCGATAAAAAACGGATTATATTCGGATTTTTTCCTTAACAGGTCAATCAGAACATCGTCGCCTTTGCCTCCGAGAAGAAGTTCTATGTATGAGACTGCGGATTCATGCCCAAGTTTCTCAAGAACAATATCCTTAATTTTTATTTCGCTGTCAACCAGCAGAACCGGCTTTGTTCCGTCATCATTATAGCGGCTTGTAGCGACTATCATTACAGGGTAATCATCCAGACCTCTGCAGAGCACTCTGAAGGCTTTCTGCGAGTCATCGTCAATCCAGTGGATATCTTCGATCTGGATTATTACAGGATTTATCAGACTTAAGCCTTTTATAAATTCTTTCATGGCGAATAGGGTGTTCTCAAAACGGGCTTTTGAATCAAGCTGCTCGTACAATGAGTTCTCATAATAAATATTTATCAGAGAAGCGATAATTGATTTTGTTCTTTCAAGCTCGGTTACTATGGCTTGAGCTCGTCCGTCAGAAGAATTTCTCAGCTCATTGAGAAAAGTTTCAAATATATTTTCAAAGTTATCTCCGAAATGATTACTGAAGAAATATTTAAAAGGGTTAAGGCTTAATTTTAAAATACTTTCAGTCTGGAGTAAAATAATCTGCGATGCTTTCATGTTCTTCGTAAATTCATAAATAAGTCTGCTTTTTCCCATTCCGGCCTCACCGTAAACAGTTGTGATGCCTGCAAACTTTCCCATTGAAAGATTCTTTGAATTTTCTATAAGAATGTTCAGCTCCGACTTTCTTCCGACCATCTCTCCGGTGAAAAAAAAATCTTCCTGATTATCTTTCTTTTTTTCAAGTTTATGAACCGCAACAGGCTCAGATTTACCTTTAAAGCTCATTTTACCGAGATCAGCTGTCTGAAATGATCTTGAGATCCTGTGAGCGGTCAGATCTGATAACAGTATTTCGCCCCATTCCGCTTTCATCATAAATCTTGCTGCCTGGTTAACGATATCGCCTAAAACCGTATATTCGCATCTTTGTAAGCTGCCTATGAATCCGGCATAACCAATTCCTGTAGTTATTCCCGCCCTGAATCTCTCTTTCAAATCGTTTTTCACATTGTAAATAAAATTCATAGCTCTCAGCGCATTATTCTCATAGCTTACCGGAGCGCCGAATACGGTCAGTAGAACACACCCTTTATCTCCGAAATCTATCTTGTTGAAATATCCACCCTGGGCAGTACACTGAAACATAACCCTTGAAATATCATCCTTAAGCTCGGTTTCATTTCCTGTTTCTTTGACCGAAATAAAGACCGGGACTATCTC
>CALMWI010000403.1 GCA_937873545.1 uncultured bacterium
ATCAAGCCTATTTCCATGTGTGCCCCAAAAACACCTTCCGCAATTTTTAATCCGCTTTCTTTCAGATATTTTACGAAAATATTATACAATTTAACAGCAATATCGGGTGATGCTGAATCAGAGAATCCCGGTCTTTTTCCCCTGTTAGTGTCTGCGTACAAAGTGAACTGCGATACTACGGAGATCTCACCGTTGATTTCTTTAACCGACCTGTTCATTTTTCCTTCATCGTCTTCAAATATTCTTAAACCGATTATTTTGTCTGCAAAATGCGGTATCATATCTTCCGTATCGCCATTTTTGAATCCGACAAAAAGAAGCAGCCCTTTTCCCGAAGAAGCTTGGATTTTTCCATCAATCCTGATAAATGTCTCATCTACTCTCTGTACCAGCACTCTCATAAATTTTTCCTTGCAAAATGTACTATATTTGTTGATTATACAATTTAAATAAATTTCGAAGGGATGTAAACATGAAAAGATCAGAAATAAAAATTTATGAATTCAATACGGATGTCTTCAACCTTTGGGGAAAACAGTGGAGGCTGCTCACCTCGGGTGAGATGGAAGGAGATTCATACAACTGCATGACCGTCGCCTGGGGAAGCATAGGAGTAATGTGGAACAAACCTTTCGCACAGGTCGTGGTAAGGCCCACACGATATACATTCGAATTCATGGAAAAATACGAAACTTTTACGCTGTCAGCATTTGGAGAAGAAAAAATAACTGATCTTTCATATTTGGGCAGAGTGAGCGGCAGGGATGAGAAAAAACTGAAGAAAACTTCTCTGACCGTAATACCGTCACAAATAGTTAAATGCCCTTCTTATGATGAAGCTGAACTTATAATAGAATGCCGGAAAATCTATTCGGCAAAATTTATACCTGAGGATTTTATAGACGGTACGATATTGGAGAATTATCCGAAAAAGGATTTTCATAAGATCTATTACGGAGAGATCCTGAGCATATCCGGAACGAATAAATTCAGGAAATAACAGGTTAAATCGCAGTTAAAACAAAAGATATTTGACCTTGACTATATACACATTTTTATTTATTTTTGCTATTTCATAAAAGAACAAGCAGCGAACAGTTTATGTTAGGATATATTAAAATATGCAGAGAACAAAAAAGCAAGTATAAAACCGCCTGAGTCATGGCGGTTTTTCGCTTAAAAAGTGAGGAAAAGATGAAAGAAAAAATATTAGGACTTGGATTGACATTCGATGATGTTCTTCTGCTTCCCCAGAAAAGCTCGGTCAGACCGCCTGAGGCGAATACGGTTACGAACCTGACGAGAAATATAAAGCTCAATATACCTATTATCTCAGCCGCAATGGATACTGTATCAGAATTTCAGATGGGGATCGCTATGGCAAGAGAAGGCGGGATAGCCGTGATCCATAAGAATATGACACCGGAAGAACAGGCTATCGAGGTGGATAAGGTTAAAAGATCAGAAAGCGGAATGATAACCGATCCTGTTACGATAGGTCCGGAAGCTAACCTTAGAGAAGTATTCAAGCTTATGGAGAAATTCTCGATTTCAGGCGTACCAGTCGTAGAAGGCACAAAACTTGTCGGCATAATAACCAACCGCGACATCAGGTTCGAATATAAAGAAAATATCAAAGTCAAAGATATAATGACAAAATGCCCACTCGTCACAGCTAAAGAGGGCACTTCGCTTGAAGAAGCAAAATATATTCTTCAGAAAAACAAGATCGAGAAGCTGCCTATAGTTGACAATAATTTTAATCTCAAAGGCATGATAACTTTCAAAGATATCAAAAAGAAGGAAAGTTTTCCGAACGCATGCAAAGATGAGGGAGGCAGGCTTAGGGTTGCGGCGGCGATTTCTGCCAACGGAGACGATAAAAGGATAAAATTGCTGATAAATGCTAAAGTCGATATCATAGTGATAGACAGTGCACACGGGCATAATACGGATATAGCAAGAGAGATCGTAAGAATAAAAAAGAAATACCCGGGTATAGAGATCATAGCGGGTAATGTTGCAACTACAGCAGGTGCTGAAGCACTGATAAACGCAGGCGCAGACGCGGTCAAGGTCGGGATAGGACCCGGTTCGATCTGCACAACGCGGGTCGTGGCCGGCGTGGGAGTTCCACAAATTACTGCAATACAGAATGCTTCAATTGCCTGTAAAAAACATAATATTCCCCTAATAGCTGACGGCGGGATAAAATATTCCGGAGACATAGCTAAAGCTATAGGAATGGGAGCTGACTGCGTCATGCTAGGTTCGATCCTGGCCGGAACAGATGAAGCTCCGGGAGAGATGATCCTTTTCGAAGGCAGGCAGTTTAAAACTTACAGGGGAATGGGATCTTTGGGCGCTATGAGAAAAGGATCTGCAGACCGTTATTTTCAGGTCGGCGCAGATAAATTCGTTCCTGAAGGTATCGAAGGCAGGATACCATACAAAGGAAAAGTCGGTAATACTATCTATCAGATGGTTGGTGGGCTAAGGCAGGCAATGGGTTACTGCGGGGTTAAGAACATTTCAGAGATGAAGGAAAAAACGAAATTCATTCAGATGACCCACGCAGGACTGATAGAAAGTCATCCCCATGATGTGCAGATTACACGAGAAGCGCCGAATTACGAGATCAGACATTAATTTATAAGAGAGCAGGATTAAACAAATGGCGGAATTTAAAAAAACGGCGATACCGGTCACCAGAGAGGAAGATTATCCCCAATGGTACCTTGAAGTTATAAAAGCTGGCGAACTGGCGGAGAATAGCGATGTCAGAGGCTGTATGGTCATAAAACCATGGGGTTATACTATTTGGGAAAATATTCAGAGAGAACTTGATCAGATGTTCAAAGACACAGGTCATGTGAATGCTTATTTTCCTCTGTTCATTCCTCTGGAATATCTGCAGCAGGAAGCCGATCATGTAGAGGGATTCGCGAAGGAATGCGCTGTCGTAACTCATCACAGACTAAGCGTTAACAGCGAAGGAAAACTTGTTCCGGACGGAAAACTCGAAGAACCTCTGGTTGTCAGACCGACGAGTGAAACAATAATCGGAGCTTCTTATGCCAAATGGGTGAATTCATACAGGGACCTTCCGATACTGATCAACCAATGGGCGAATGTGGTCCGCTGGGAGATGCGTACCAGACTGTTCCTCAGAACCGCGGAATTCTTATGGCAGGAAGGACACACAGTACATGCCACTCAGGAAGAGGCGATGGAAGAAACATATAAAATGCTTTATGTATATAAAGATTTTGCGGAAAATGTACTTGCAATACCAGTGATCGAAGGAGAAAAAAGCGAAGCCGAAAGATTCCCCGGAGCAGTATCAACATACTCGATCGAAGCTATGATGCAGGATAAAAAGGCTCTTCAGAGCGGAACTTCACATTTTCTGGGTCAGAATTTTGCGAAATCATCAAAGATAAAATTTCAGAGCAGAGAAGGGAAAGAAGAGTTCGCGTGGACTACCTCTTGGGGAGTTTCCACAAGGCTTATCGGAGCTCTGATAATGGCTCATTCGGACGATAACGGACTCGTGCTTCCTCCGAGAATAGCTCCGGTTCATATAGCGATCCTTCCCATCTACAAGGATGAAAGAGAAAAGGAAACGGTTTTCAGTTATATCAGAGAGATCAAAACTAGAATCGCAGATCTTAGACTTTTTGAAAGAAAAATAGTCATTCACATCGACGACAGGGATATAAGAGGCGGAGAAAAGAACTGGTACTGGATTAAAAAAGGCGTTCCTTTAAAGCTTGAAATAGGGCCGAAAGATGTTGAGAACGAAACAATATCAATGGTAAAAAGGACAGATCCCGATCTTAAGAAATATTTTATTCCCAGGGACAAGTTCATTTTCGATCTGATCGAAACGCTGACCGGAATCCAGAACGACCTTTTTGAGAAAGCTGACAGGTTCCAGAAACAGAACACTATAACAATCGATGATTATGAAGAATTCAAAAAAGTGTTTACTCCCAGAAACGAGGAGAAACCCGAAATACACGGATGCTTTGCAAGATCGCACTGGTGCGGAAAAAGAGAATGCGAAGATAAGATAAAAGAAGACTTAAAAGTTACCGTAAGAAACATTCCTTTCTCAGAAAAAGATGAAGAAGGTAAATGCATATACTGCGGGGAAAGAAGCGGAAAAAGAGTCATATTCGCTAAGTCATATTAAAAACGGATGCTTAAATGGACCTATTAGGAAAAATAGAACCTTTTGACCGTGTCATAATTCCGGTGGAACCGATGGACAGGTTCGCCAGAAAATTAGCCAAGGAGCTCGATCAGCCATGGAAACCTGAAGGTCTTTTCGCGCATTTTTTTCACGAGGACGATGATTATGATCCCAAACTTCTTCTCGAAGGCAAGGACGGTTTTGTAAACGAACCGATGAACAGGCTCAAAGGAAAGTATGTATATCTTGTCGCCAGTCATAAAGAATGGGAACCCTCTCTTCTTTTCGAGAGGATATGTCATACCGCTGATATCTGCCTGTCGAACGGCGCAAAAGAAGTTAATCTTGTTTGGACGAACATCAGACTCAGCGGAAATCATTTAAGACCTGGACACGGAATTGAATTTACGGAAAAGGATATTAAAAAATATGACGGTAAATCGCTATCGACTTTGAGGATCGCAAAAAGATTTAAAAATGAGGGTATATCTAAGGTGCTTACGCTTCATTCTCATTCAAAAAATCTGACCGAGGCTTTCGGAGAAGTGTATTTCGGAGATGTTTCCAAGGGCAAGAAAGTCCTCATCGATCTTCCAATTGCGCCAATTGTGGCACACTACCTGTACACTTACGGGAAGATAACGGGCAAAGGCGAAAAAGCGGTATTTGTTTCAACTGACGACGGCTCAAAAGATCTCGGAACCGACATTATGAAAAATCTGCAGAACCTTCAGCCTGAGCTGACTGAAATAAGCTGGGTCAGGTTCAATAAAGAAAGAGATCCGGTGACAGGCTACCTTAAAAATATTTACGAAGCGGAAAGTTCGCCGAATTATTCAGGTCATGAGAATAAAGATAAATTCATTTTTGACGATATAGTCAGAAGCTTTGCTTCGATGTACGGCGTGATCGAAAAAATGGGCGGCGACAGGTTCACCATGTTCGCAACTCATGCCCATCTTACAGGCAGATCACAGAATCTCTTAAGGTCGGAAAAGATCAAAGAGATAATTTTCACGAACACTATGGCTAACAACCTCGAAGATCCGTACTACGAACATCAGCTTTTCGGAAAAACGACTGTAATCAAGATCGGTAAATATCTTTCCAACGCCGTTCTAAACATAATGGAAGACGGGAACGATCCTGATGAGTTCTATACGATCCATACACCTGCCGATCTGCAAAAGATCGAAAGGCTTTATGATCTGAGAAAACCTTTTAATTAAAATGCCGATAAGAAGACTCAGCATTCAGAGTTTAGCCATAATCGAAAGCCTTGATATCGATTTCGACAAGGGGTTAAATATTATTACGGGCGAGACCGGAGCTGGAAAATCGATAATCATATCATCTTTAAAGCTGATCCTCGGCAATAAAGCCGATGCGGACATGATAAGGGCAGGCGAGGAAAAACTTATAGTGGAAGCGGAATTCTCTGATCTAAGTCCCGAGATCATTAGATTTGTCAGCAAGAATGAGCCTGATTTTAACCCGCCGTTAATTATTCGCAGAGAAGTTTATAAAAACAGGCGCAGCAGGATATTTATTAACGATACCCCGGTAAGCTCTGATGTCATAACAGAGCTCGGTAATATTATGATAGATATTCACGGCCAGCATGATCATCAGTCGCTTTTAAATAAAGATACGCATATAAACATTCTAGACGAACGGGCGGGAATAACAACCTTAAAGATCGCAGAACTCTATAACGAAGACATCAGCCTGAAAAGAGAGATCGAGAAGGTAATAAAGAACGAGAAAGATCTTAAAGACAAGCGAGAATTGCTCGAATACCACTATAAAGAGATCAATGAGATATCTCCAGAGGAAAATGAGGATAAAGAGATTTCGACCGAACTTAAAAAGATGGAGAACATCGAGGACATAAAAAAGATCTGCCAATCAGTAACCGACACCGTCAGCGGTTCTGAGAGCTCTCTTCTTTCCAAGCTCAATTATATCAAGAATAAGTGCGGACAGTTGTCTGAAATTGATAAGCAGTTCGAACCTTTCATTAACGATCTTGAATCCGCTTACAGTTCAGTTACCGAGTTCGGTAATTCGTCTGAACTGTTCTCGAATTCTCTCGAGTTCGATGACGAAAAATACGCACGAATGAGTGAAAGATATTCGCAGCTGAAAAAGCTGATGAAGAAATTCGGACCCGAGTTGTCAGATGTGATAGAATATTTCGGAAGTATTAAGAGCCAGCTTGATTCTATAGAAAATGTTTCTTTCGACAAAGATAAGCTCATAAAAAGATCTGAAGAATTGAAAAAGGAGATCGAGGCAGAATGCGCAAAGCTTACTTCAAAAAGGAAAGAAGGCATAAAGAAGCTTGAAAAGGAGATAAATGCAGAATTCAAGGATATCGGTCTTCAGAACGCCGAGATCAGTGTTGCGATGACTAAAAAGGAGATCGCGCCTGACGGCTGGGATTCGGTCGAGTTCTATATCAGAACAAATATAGGTGAAGAATCCAAGCCCCTTTCCAAGATCGCTTCAGGCGGCGAGATCTCAAGGATCATGCTTTCAATAAAGAATATCATAAGTTCAGAAAAAGGCGTGGGAATAGCGGTATTCGATGAGATAGATTCAGGGATAAGCGGTCAGATAGCTGAAAAAGTCGGAAGCAAACTTTTAAAACTTGCACAGAACAGGCAGGTGATCGCTATTACGCATCTTCCTTCGATCGCATCAAAAGGAAATACGCATTTTTCAGTCAGAAAAAAAGTAGTTAAGGACAGAACCCTTACCGAGATCATAAAATTGTCAAAAATTCAGAGGATTGAAGAAATCGCCGGCCTGATATCAGCTGGAAAAACAGGTGCAGATTCAAAAAAAGTAGCTGAAAAATTACTTGAGAACTGAATTTTCTCAGGCCTAAACTTATTTTAATATCCCATCACTTTCTATTTGATTAAAAATATCCCTCAAAAGTTGCAGATACATCTCCTCTGTCTTTCTTGTTTCGGGATGGAAAGGGTAAGCAACTGAGAGGAACAACTGCCACCAGTTGGTGATCTGGAAGTTTCTCTCATATTTTGCGACCAGTTTATTCGAACGATCAAGTACTTCGGTATTTACAGTATAATATTTGGTATATGGAACTGGAATAATCGTTGCCGATATTATAGAAACTATCGATCCTGCCGCCCATCTGGCAAAATAGTTCTTTTTCTCGATCCTCATTTTAATTGTATAGTCATAAACCTTCATTAGTGAGTCTTTCTCGGCCCTTTTTTTCGGATTATTGACATCTTCAGCTTCCTCGATGTAGGTTGCGTATTTCCCGATGTTACTCAGTTTTTTATTAGCTTCATAAAAAATATCGTCGAACCCGGAGAGTCTCTGATATCTGTTCTCCAGTTTCGGGATAGCGTCATACCCGACAGTCTCTTTTACATGGCTGAAAATAAAGTAAACGGAGACTTTTTCCGTATTGGGATTTCTTTTTACTTCGCCTTTGTAGGCCATTCCAAGATCGGATTTTGAGGATGCGCAGCTGCTTATAGCAGTTATGATGATAAATGATATTAACGAAGCGATGATTTTTCCTTTCATAAAAAACCTCCTGATATATATTTGTAATATACCAAATCTTTGTATTTAAACAATATATTAAAATTTAAAATACAGATTGACAATCAGACGCTTTTAGTTAAATTTCCTGTATGAAGAAAGTAAGACGGAATAATGATAAAGCCGGTATAATTTTTCTGTTCACGCTGATCAGCGTAGTTTTCTTTATGGATATTTATATTGAGTTAAGCAGGATCAGCGCAGATCACAGTTATTCAAAAAGAACTGAAATTTTACAACTCAATTCAGGTAATTCAGAACATTTTATATCATTCGATACTTCAGAGAATATATTTCCTGACATCCGTCATTACGGTTTGAAGCTGAGCTTATTCTTTTATCTTATAGCTGCGTTTTCTTTTTTCTATTGCTGCGTACTCATCGGCTCAGAGAACAACAATAAAACCCTTTTAAGATACATATCGTTTATAAATACCGGACAATTAAGCTGTACTTCACCCCGCTCGCCTCCCGAATTCATTTAATTTCAGAAGATAAAGATTGAATGTATCTTAACTTAATATCTCAAGGAGTTATAAATGAATTTCGATTACGCAAGCACCGGATTTATGCTGTTGGCTACAAGTCTTGTAATGTTCATGACACCGGGACTGGCTTTTTTCTACGGCGGCCTTGTAGGCAGAAAGCATGTTTTAACAATAATGTTTCAGAGTTTTGTCTCTCTCGGAATAACTACAATTTTATGGGTATCGGTCGGATATTCCATGTGTTTCAGCGGTTCATACGGCAACGGCGATATTTTAGGTATAATCGGGAACTTCGATCTGGCGTTTTTGAACGGCATTCATCTTACTGATCCCAGCCCGGCTAATCCGTCGGTTCCGATCCTTGTTTTCGTTGCCTATCAGATGATGTTCGCCATAATTACACCGGCTTTAATAACTGGGGCTTTTGCTAACCGGGTCAGATTCCCCGCATATCTGATATTTCTGATCGTATGGCAGGTATTTGTATATTTTCCTTTCGTTCACATGGTATGGGGCGGAGGAATTATGGCTTTTTGGGGGATCAAAGATTTTGCAGGCGGTATCGTGGTGCACGCTACGGCAGGTGTAGCTGCACTTGCTTCAGTAATATACATCGGTAAAAGAAGAGTTTCTGATAAGGGAATGCACAGTATCCCGCTTGTCGCACTCGGAACAGGGATCCTATGGTTCGGATGGTACGGCTTCAATGCGGGAAGCGAATTCGGCGTCGATCCTATCACCACTCTGGCGTTTTTGAACACTGACATCGCGGCTTCTTTCGCCGGTCCGACCTGGCTTTTATTGGACTGGATATTTACAAGAAAACCCAAATTTCTGGGATTTTTAACGGGTTCCGTAGCAGGACTTGCCTGTATAACGCCTGCCGCCGGTTATGTTTCAACTCAGTCGGCTGTTATAATCGGAGTTCTTGCTTCCGTAGCCTGCTATATCGCGGTTTATGTTAAAAACAGAGCCGGTCTTGACGATGCTTTAGATGTTTTCGGAGTTCACGGAGTGGGCGGAATACTCGGCGTGATCCTTCTCGGCGTATTCGGCACGACAGCGATGACTTTTGAAGGAAGGGATGCGGCTCTGCTCGCAAGCGGGCTTGTTGACGGGAACATCGGATTTTTCTTCAAACAGACAGGCGCGGCTCTGTTCGCAGGAATATATGCATTCCTGTTTACTATAGCGATGCTCTGGGTAATAGATAAGATCACTCCTGTTCGTGTTTCAGAACAAGATGAAGCTCTCGGTCTTGATGAGAGCGAACACGGTGAAACAGCGTACTTAGGATAAATATTTAACCTAAGCGAATAAATATTGATTGAAAATCCTGTCGGAAATTCTTAAATATAGCATAAATTTTAAAGGACGGACCTGGAATGGCAAATATTTTCAATCCCTGGCATCATGTTTCACCCGGAGAAGACACTCCGGAATTTGTAAACGGTATTATTGAAATACCTAAAGGTACTAAAGCAAAATACGAACTTGATAAGGAAAGCGGGCTTTTAAAGCTGGACAGGGTTCTTTTCTCATCTGTCTTCTATCCTGCGAACTATGGTTTTATCCCGCAGACTTACTGCGACGACAACGATCCGCTTGATATATTGATCTTTTCCCAGATCGATATAGTTCCGCTTTGTCTGGTCAGGGCTAAAGTAATAGGCGTTATGAGAATGAACGATCACGGTTTCGCGGACGATAAACTTATAGCTGTCGCCGCAGGGGATCCGAGCGTAAATCATTATAATGATGTGTCTGAAATACCTGCTTATTACAAAAATGAGCTAAAGAACTTCTTTGAGGATTATAAGAAGCTTGAGAATAAGACATCCGTTGTTGAAGATTTTCTTGGCAAGGGTATAGCTATGGAGATACTTGAAGAGAGCTTCATCACCTACAAGAAGAAGTTCAGAGGGCTGTAACATATAAATAAATATAGATCCAATATACCTAAAGCGTACGCTTATGATTTTTTAAAGAACTTCATGCTGTTCTCAGGCGTGCTTGTGCCGTTCTTCACAGTCTGGGGCGGTATAACTTTTTCCCAGATAATGATCCTGCAGGCTGTCTTTACGACATCAATGTTCCTCTTCGAGATCCCGACCGGAGTGATCGCCGACAGGTTCGGCAGGAAAACCAGCCTGATCCTTTCAAGCGTGGTCACAACTGCCGCCGTTCTTGTTTACAGTTCATATCCTTCATTCTGGGTTTTCGTATGCGGAGAGACCCTGTGGGCTGTCGGAGTCACTTTAGCTTCAGGAGCTGATACCGCGCTTGTCTATGATTCTCTCATTCAGACCGGCGAAGAAACGGGATCAAAAAGCATACTCAACAGGGTCGAAAGCATCGGCCTTTTCGCCATGGTTATAGCTGCGCCTCTCGGAAGTTTAACTGCAAAGTATATCGGGCTTAACTGGGCTATGATACTATCTGCGATCCCCGTATTCCTGTCAGC
>CALMWI010000404.1 GCA_937873545.1 uncultured bacterium
CTTTTCATTTTCGGGATGAATAGCTACCGCCGTATCGCCGAACATCGTCTCCGGTCTGGTCGTAGCTACAGTTACGAATTCATTTGAATCTTTTATCGGATATTTGAAATACCATAAATGGCCTTTTCTCTCTACGAATTCAACTTCCTCGTCAGAGATTACCGACATTGAACCGGGGCACCAGTTCACAAGCCTGTATCCTTTATAAATAAGTCCTTTTTTATAAAGGTCAACGAAAGTATCTATAACGGCTTTATAATAGTCGTCGTCCATCGTGAATCTTTCCCTGTCCCAGTCGCAGGCGCATCCGAGTTTTTTAAGCTGCTGAATTATGATCCCGCCGTATTTTGCCTTCCACTCTCTCGCCTTCTCAAGAAAAGCATCCCTGCCGAGATCCTTTTTATCTATGCCCTGTTCTTTGAGCATGGCAGTGACTTTCGCTTCAGTAGCGATTGAAGCGTGATCCGTTCCCGGAACCCAGCAGGTTTCAAATCCTTTCAGCTTGTAGTATCTGATGAACACATCCTGAAGGGTATTATTTAAAACATGCCCCATGTGCAGCATATTAGTGATATTCGGCGGAGGTATAACTATCGTATAAGGTTTTTTGTTTTTGTTTACTTTGGCTTTGAAATAGCCTTTTTTGAGCCAATCCGAATAAATACGCTCTTCTATCAGCGTCGGATCGTAGGTTTTCGAGATTTCGTTCATTTTACCGCTTCCGTTTTATTTACTTTTGCTTCTTATTTGTTATAAGAGTATTGAATATAACCAAAAAAACCTGTTTTAGTCAAGAATATATAATTTGAATTTCAGGGTTCAATTTATTAAATTTAAAGAAAATCAGCCGGAGCTTGTATGAAATCATTCAGGAAAGAGTTGTTCTTCAACACGACGCAGAGAAGGCAGTTTATAAATATTACCCGCGATGTCCAGAAATCTATTGATGAAAGCGGAATCAAAGAAGGTCTCGTTCTTGTTAACGCGATGCATATTACAGCGTCTGTTTTCATCAATGACGACGAGTCGGGACTTCATCAGGATTATGAAGTGTGGCTCGAAAAACTCGCGCCTGAAAAACCCCATTCACAGTATAAGCACAATGGGTTCGAAGATAATGCCGATGCCCACATGAAAAGACAGATCATGGGTCGCGAGGTCGTCTGCGCGGTAACCGAAG
>CALMWI010000405.1 GCA_937873545.1 uncultured bacterium
TGCGGATAATTTTTCTCTAAAATATAATGTTCCCGTTAATGTTATATACAGCTCTCCGTCAGCCGACAGGCCGGATGTATTTATTGACGAACTTATCTATCCAGACAACCCGGGCGCAGAATCGAATTTTATTATTGTGACGGGATATAAAGGCTCTCCTGTGTCCGGAAAATTCGATATCAGGATTATGGAAAAAGGCAGACTGATAAGAACACTCAGCCACAAGATACCTGACCCCGGAACTTTCGCAACGGTTAGAACAGATCTTCCCGAGATCTCAGGCGCATACAGAGAAACCGAATTCGTAATAGAACCCTTAAAGAATGAAAAGAACCTTTTCAACAACCGCAAGACGGCTTATCAGAAAAAGCCCGCTCCTTCGGACAATATACTGATCCTGGCTAGCTCTCCTTCTCTTGATCTTGCATTTTTGACTAAACTTCTAAAGTCCGGAGGATACAGTTTTAAAGTCGTATATGAAAATGCGCTTAACGATTCTTTAAAATCCGGCGGATACGCTTCGCTGATCTCGGTCGGTACGCCTGTCCGAAATACTACTTCTGCGACAGAGAAGTTTATTTCAGGGTTTCCGGCAAAAATGTTCTTTTTAAACGGTTCCACCGATCTTATTCGCCTTAACAGACTGACAGATGCGGGAATTACAAATTACAGATATGTTCAAGCTGAAGGAAGGATAATGGAGAATTCAGAAGGCGGAGGCGGCTTTTTACTCGCCAGATCTTCCGTCCCTGTGATACTGAAGGATATTCCTGAAACTGTGTACAATTCCGCACTGTTCGTAAATGAAAAGGTTTTCAACCCTCTAATGCTTGTTTCCGGCTCAATTTCATCAAAAGCCGTTTATCATAGTTCCGGTAATGGAAAAAACACGATACTTGTAAATTTAAGTTCTTTCTGGAAGGCGGCTTTCAATGACGAAAATGAAAATTTCTCCAAACTGATCCTCAATCTGACCGATCTGCTTTCCGCCGACAGATCGCTGGACAGGATTAAGATATTTCCTTCGAAAGAGGAATATTATTCAGGAGAGAAGATCGTTTTAAAAGGTCTGATACTTGATGAAAAGCTTGAACCGGAACAAAACGCTCAGGCCGAAGTCAATGTCATTGAGAACTCACTTAACGCTAAGTTCAATTATTCAAATAAAGAATATTCAGCAGAGATGCTGATTACCCAACCGGGTCAGTATAATGCCGTGATCACCGTAAAGAACGGCGCAGGTTCTACTAAAAGAAAAGTCCGGTTCCGGGTGATCGCTAATGATCTGGAGACACAGTCTATCGGAGCCGACACTCTTTTTTTAAAGAATTTCGCTTCGGCACGGGGCGGAACAATTATTCCTCTCAATAAAGCTGACAAGTTCTTCTCGGGTATGAAAGGAAAAAAAGAGACCGTCACCAGAACTGTCAGGGTCAGAATGACAAAAAACATATATTATTTTATTCTGCTTGCACTCGTTTTTCTGATCGAGCTTGCATACAGGAAATTTAAAGACCTTTCGTAAAAGGAACATTATGGCTAAAACCGAAAAAACCAATTTTTTGTGTACTGAATGCGGTTACGATGCGCCGAAATGGCTGGGTAAATGCCCTTCCTGCGGCGCCTGGGGAACTTTTAAGGAATTCAAAGTGTCAAATTCAAAACAGAAACACGGGACCTCTGATGCTGCAGGCAGCGTTCCCGTGCTGCTGAAGGATATTACCTCTGAGGATAAAACAAGGATCACATCCGGTATCTCGGAGATGGACAGAGTGCTCGGAGGAGGTCTGTTAAAAGGTATGACGATACTTATAGGAGGAGATCCCGGAATAGGGAAATCCACGCTGATGCTTAAATACTTATCGGATATGCAGCAGAAAGGACATAAGTCTCTATATGTTTCCGGGGAGGAATCTCCGCATCAGATAAAGCACAGGGCGGAAAGAATATCCGCTGACGAAGGAAGCATTACCGTGTTCTGCGAAAATGATCTTAAAGCTGTTACAGGCTGGATCACTTCGAACAGTCCGGAGATCGTTATTATTGATTCCATCCAGACGATCTATGCCCAAAACGAAGATTCTTCGCCCGGTTCGATCGGTCAGATCCGTTCTGTTTCATCCGAGCTGATAACGCTCGCGAAGAAAAACAATTTCTGTTTATTTCTGATAGGCCATGTTACAAAAGACGGATTTATTGCAGGCCCCAAAATGATCGAACATATGGTTGATGCCGTGCTTTATTTTGAGGGCGACCGGTATCACAGGTTCAGAATATTAAGGACGGTAAAGAACCGTTTCGGTTCTACTAATGAGATCGGGATGTTCGAAATGAGCGCGGAGGGCCTGGTCGAGGTAAAAAATCCTTCACAATATTTTCTTAATGACGGTGTCGCAGGCAATGCGGGTACCTCCGTTACGGCATCGCTGGAGGGGACGCGTCCGATTCTTATTGAGATACAGGCTCTCGTTACCGAATCAAAATTCGGGAATCCGCAGAGGAACTGCGTGGGTTATGACATCAAGAAGTTAAGCAAGATCCTCGCGGTCATTGACAAGGCGATCGGACTGCATATTTCTAATCATGATGTTTTTGTAAATATTACCGGCGGTGAGAAGATGAACGATCCCGGCTCAGATATATCAGTGGCTGTCTCTCTTGTTTCATCGATGCGGAACATTGTCATTTCATCTAAATGCGTTTTCTGCGGCGAAGTCGGTCTGAACGGTGAGATCAGAGCTGTATCCGGTATCGAGACCAGAATAAATGAATGCCTTAAACTTGGTTTTGAAAAGATCTTTGTGCCTAAATCAAATTTCAGATCAAAAGTAAAATTCCCTGCGAATGTCATATATGTTTCGGATATTCAGGAGCTTATCAGCCTGATCATATAGCAGGAATCAGCATCTCCTGTATATTATCTAAAAACGGACCCTCTACATT
Organism: uncultured bacterium; assembly: GCA_937873545.1. Lineage (GTDB taxonomy): Bacteria > UBA4055 > UBA4055 > UBA4055 > UBA4055 > UBA12480. The sequence continues at coordinate 2,944 of CALMWI010000405.1, forward strand.
AATTCAATCACTTCTGTAAAGCATTTACCGTACCGGCAGGTAAAGACGGTAACGGGATCCGCTTTTATCTAAAACACAGGAGATGCTGAACGAGCCATATGTCTGAAGAAAAAAATACAAAGCCCGGCCGGTACGTGCCGTCTCCAGATCATTACGCAATTAATGGATGT
>CALMWI010000406.1 GCA_937873545.1 uncultured bacterium
TTTCTATGTTCCAGATTTATTTATAGCTTTTCGGGGAATCCCCAGGTATCACGATTATAAAATCAGCTTTGCCTTTAACCCCTGATTCAGGTTTTGATATGTCGTCGGCTTCAACGACGGTAATGTTTAATATTTTTAAACCTTTTTTCTCATAATTGACATAGAGCACGATCCCCTCTTTGTTGTAGGAATGAAAGCTTCCGTTAAAATGAAAAAACAAATTGTCTTTAGAAAAGTTTTTCAGGATGAATTGAGCCATGGTGGCATCTTTGATCGCCTGAGCTTTGGCCAGATTGACCGGATCCATTTGTTTATGACCCATTTTGCTGCCCATTTCATTCATTCCTCTTATCATGGTTTTGTAACATGTAGCTTCCGGGTCGAATTTTACCGGGAGATTCGCAATATAGGATTTCGCCTGGGCCGACAATTTGTCAAGAGCCTGAAAACCGCCGTAATTAACCATGCTCGCATATCTTCTCGGAATGTTCGTTGCGACAAACTTTAAATTCTTTTCCTTTGCGAACTGAAGAATAGGCTTATAATCGGTCTTGTAATTGGGCCACAGCCTTGCGTCAGCCTCGAACTTAGAATCATCGAAAAAACCCGCCAGATATTCGTCTATTATCATCTGGTTGTCAGTCTCGAACATTTCTGCGCCGAGAATAAGTTTATTTCCCGCAGTTGTGAACAGGTCTTTCACAAGCTGAAGCTCCAGAGTATGTGCAACAATGCTGTTATGCGTCTCTCCGAAGAACACCATATCGGATGACGCAGCCTGCTTTACAAGCTCGGAATATTCGACCGGCTTAAGATTTGAATCGTAAAGAACATAAGCTTTTTTTTCCTGCGCAACCATGATCACGCTCCAGACAATTAGAATTATTGTAATTTTACTGAGCTTCATTTTATCCTCGATTTATTTTATCATTCGACATAGATCCTCGGTACCCTTGATGAGATCATAGTTAGAACCTCATAGGGTATCGTATGAATTTTATCACACAATTCTTCCAGCCTGATCTCATTTTCGCCCGATCTGCCGAATAGAAGCACATCGTCTCCGTTATATGCTTCTCCGCCGGGACCCAGATCTACCATCATCTGATCCATACATATATTGCCGGCTACGGGATATTTTTTACCTCTGATCATGACCTCTCCCCTGTTGGACAGAAGTCTGTTATAGCCGTCTCCGTATCCGACTGGAAGAGTTACGATTCTTGTCTGTATCTCGCTTGTAAAAGTGTGATTATAGCTGACGCCGGTTCCCGGAGGTATGACTTTAAAATATGATACCTTTGTTAAAAGGGTCATCACGGGTTTGAGCATTCCTTTAAAACCTGGCGGAAGCGAGGAATAACCGTAAAGCATCAGTCCGGGCCTGACCATATTGAAATGTGAATTTTTATAATTAATAATTCCGGCTGAATTGGCGCAGTGGATGAATTTGGCATCGTAGCCTTTTTTAGCCATGAATTCTAGCAGGGCATCGAACCGTTTTATCTGAAGTTCAGTAAATTCCTTATCGTGTTCTTTTATGCCGTCGGATTTTGCGAAATGGGTAAAAATACCTTCGACGATAATATTAGGTGCATTGAATGTTTCTTCAATGAACTTTTCGGCGTTGTACCAGTGTACTCCCAGCCTTTCCATTCCAGTGTCGATCTTTATATGAACTTTTGCCGCTTTTCTTAACGATGAAGCAGTTTCGCTTATCGCTTTTGTTTTATCCATAGACGAGGTGGTTATGTCAATATCATACCTGATAAAATCAGGGATCTGCTCAATATTGATGCCGCCCATAACGAGGATCGGTGTTTTTATTTCATGCTCTCTTAAAAATATACCTTCTTCAAGAAACGCCACTCCGAAATAATTTACGCCCAGTTTGGTCAGCCTGTTCGCGACCTCCAGCATTCCGTGTCCGTAGGCATTGGCTTTTATGATCCCCATTACCTTCACATCAGCGTCGATAAAGGATCTCATTATCCCGTAATTGTGCCTCAGGTTATCGAGATTGATTATGGCTCTAGTCGGACGGTTCCTGTAAGCCTGAATTTGTCTGTTCATAATTATTTCCCTATGCAGAATTTGCCGAATATATTATTTATGATATCGAGACTTGTAGTTTCCCCTGTGAGTTCGCCAAGTGTATCGAGCGCTTGTCTGAGGTCGAGAATTATGACTTCATTCGTCTGGGATTCGTTAATTGATACTTTAGCCTGTTCGAGCTTAGATGCAGTCTCTTTGAGAATATTCAGATGTCGCAGATTTGAAATGTAGTACGGCTGATAGGTCATATTTTCATCTATAACGGTTTTTACGATCATATCCTTCAGCTCTTCAATTCCCTGTCCGGTCTTGCAACTGATCTTGATCACACCTTCTCCTAAGCTGAGATCTTTAAGATCGCATTTATTATAAACTTTTATGACATTTTCAGCTTTTATGCAAGGAACATTCTCAGCGTTTACGGAATCAATGACATGTAGAACTATGTCCGCCTCTGCAAGGATCTTTTTCGATCTGCTGATACCCTCGTACTCAATTAAATCAGATGTCTCCCTTATCCCGGCTGTGTCGAAAAGCCTTAAAAGGTATCCGTGAACCTCGATTTTTTCCTCGATAGTATCCCGGGTAGTCCCGGCGATATCTGTAACGATCACGCGGTCTGATTTCAGCAGTCTGTTCATCAGAGAAGACTTCCCGACGTTTACTTCACCGGCAAGAGCCACTTTTATCCCGTCTTTAAAAATTCTTCCCTTTTTGTAGCCTTCGATAAATTTATTGATAACTTCCGCAGCATTATCAACCTTGGCGGCTATTTCGTTCTTCGGAGTGAATTCTAAGTCTTCATCCGCGAAATCCAGCTCAAGTTCAAGCAGAGATATAAGATCGATCAGCATCTGATTGATCTTTTTCAGCTCGGCAGAAAGCCCGCCTTCAAGCTGCTCTCTGGATGCTGTATATGAAGCATCGCTTTCGGCATTGATCATGTCAATTACAGCTTCAGCCTGAATGAGGTCCATCTTGCCGTTCATGAACCTCCGCTGAGTAAATTCGCCCGGTTCTGCCTGACGTACTTTTTTATCTTCGTAAAGTGCTTCAAGGATTTTCCTTACAACCAGTGGAGATCCGTGGCAGTAGATTTCCGCGGTTTCCTCTCCTGTGTACGAATGGCCTTCCTTGAAGAAAACTACAGTTACTTCGTCTATCAGCTCGCCTTCATTTACAAATTTTGAAAAATAAAGCCTGTTATATTCAAACTTTCTGACGATCTGTTTCGATGTAAGGAACTCCTTTACTATACCTGTGCTTCCTTTTCCCGAAACCCTAATCACCGATATTCCCGCTCTTCCCGGAGCAGTGGCTAATGCAGCTATAATCATGAGAAGCTCTTCATTTTTTTTACAATATAAGTTATTTAGAGATGTATTACAATAAAATACTAGAAAGAATCCTGTTCCGTTCTTTCGATTATCTCGTCCTGAAGGTCTTTTCCAAGATTGTTGAAATAATCGCTGTAGCCCGCTACTCTGACGATAAGATCTCCATAATCTTCAGGATGCCGCTGCGCATCTCTTAAAGTATCTGCTTTAACGACATTGAACTGAATATGATGTCCGTTAAGCCTGAAATATGTTCTGATAAGAGATTTTACGGCATCGATCCCTTTATCGTCCGAGAGGATCTGAGGAGTAAATTTCTGATTAAGGAGCGTTCCGCCTGTTTTGAGGTGATCCATCTTTGAAGCCGATTTAAGAACTGCGGTCGGCCCTTCTCTGTCTGCCCCCTGAACAGGAGATATTCCTTCTGAAAGCGGTTTTCCCGCTTTTCTTCCGTCGGGTGTAGCTCCGATGACTGAACCGAAATACACGTGACATGTAGTCGGAAGCATGTTTATCCTGTAATGACCTCCGGTGGCGTTAGGTTTTCCGTTCACGGCCTTATAATACAGGCTGAAAACCTTCTTCATGAGAGAATCAGGATAATCATCGTCATTACCGTATTTTCTTGTTTTAGTTCTGATATAGCTGTGAATTGTCCCGCTGCCTTTAAAATCATTATCGATGGCTTTGAGAAACTCGTCCATCGTAAATTTCCCGTCCTCGAAAACATGTTGTTTCAGGCTTGACAGGCTGTCGGTTATAGTACCTGTACCGACTCCCTGAATATATGATGTGTTGTACCTAGCGCCACCGGCATTATAATCCTTTCCGTTGGAAATGCAGTCGTCTATGATTACCGACATGAAGGGAGCAGGCATCGTTTCAGCATATAAACGGGCTATCTTATTGCTGCCTTTCATTTTGATGCCGGTGAAATATTTCAGCTGTTTATTAAAAGCTTTCATGAGGTCGCTGAATTTAGCGAATCCGCGGGGATCACCCGTTCTCGGTCCGAGCTGCTTTTTTGAATAATTGTCATACCCGTCATGAAGGGCTAGATCGAGTATTTTTACAAGATTGAGATATCCGTGAAGAATGTAAGCCTCTTTGCCGAAAGCTCCCGTTTCCACGCATCCGCTCG
>CALMWI010000407.1 GCA_937873545.1 uncultured bacterium
ACCCATTGCGCCTACGGCGTTACTTCTCAAATTCTGAGGATCAAAAGAGTTCTCTATGCAGAATTTAATTATATAATACAGGCTGTTGGCCGCTGATGTCTGAAGCCTTGATATCCTTTTTAAGTTGTTCGCCCGTTCAGTGATCTCTGTCGCTGGATTAGTTATTGAATACAGTGCCTGACCGAGCAGTACTTCAAATGGATTGTATTTGAGCTCAAATTGGCCCAGATGCGTTTCCTTTCTCAGAATGGCGACTATGATCTCTTTGTTGACTTTGTAACGGGCTTCAGCAGAGTCGAGGCTGGCCGAATGTTCCTGCGTGAATCTGATCATTTCGTCAAAATCGAATTTCTCAATATTAAATTCATCAGCTTTAAGCTGTTCTTCTTTTGATTTAGGTTTATAATAAAAATGCAGAGGATCAAAACCGATCTTCTGGATCTTTTCGAGAACATTATCGAAGTCTGTTACTGAAAGCGAGTCTTTTTCTATCCTTCTGAGAAAAGTTTTATAGACATCAGTATTTTTGAACTCCGACAGGTTAAATTCAGAAAAGTAATTCTTGATAAGGTTCAGCTCGATCCTGAATGTCAAATACTCGATAAGCGCGGAATCGGACCATACAGGGATTTTACTTTTAAAAAAAGCCGACGATGAAAGGTCGTTATGTGTAAATTCGAGCAGTTTCACTGAATCGACCCGGTTATATAAGCTGTATTTATAACGGTTATATCCGAAAGTTTTGCTATAAATATCATCCGTAAGGCTATTGACCGAATTTTTATCGACCCTGATCTTATATAACTCGGAGTTAAGGCTGTCGCGTACTCTGGCGAGGTAGATATCTCTGTATTCATAAAGATATTTATGTCGGGGTACAGAAATGTTTCTTAATTCCTGAGCAGAAGAAATAAACGCTGTCATAAGCAGGACACACAGTACAATTTTAATAGTATGAAGTTTCAAACGGGTACCCCTGAGATTTTTGTAAATAATAACGAAAAAACAAGTCTAAGTAAACAAAAAAACATAAAAGATTTTACTATAAATTATATTGACTTGAGAGTTGAAATAAAATATATTCTCATTACAATTTATCAAGCGGAGAAAATTATGCTGGATCTTCAAAAAATGTTCGCTTCCCTCCTCGAAATGGGAGGTTCCGATATTCATCTGAAAGTAGGGATTAAGCCTATATTCAGAATTAACGGCGAGCTGGTTGACTGGGGTGATGATATTATCGCAATGGATGAAATGAATGATATAGCAGACGGACTGATGGGAAAAAAGGAAAAAGAAACTTTTGCGGAACAGAAAGAGGTTGACTTCGGATTCGGAGTTAAGGGAGTAGGTCGATTCAGGGTAAACATATATAAGCAGAGAGGTACGGTCGCTGTTGCTATCAGGGCTATTCCTTTCGATATTAAATCAATAGATGAGCTTCACCTGCCGGAAGTATTAAAAAAAGCATGTTCAACCCCAAGGGGTATGATAATCGTGACCGGAACCGTAGGTTCGGGAAAATCAACAACGATAGCTTCTATGCTTGAGTATATAAATCAGACGAGGAGAACCAATATTATCACTATTGAAGACCCTATAGAGTTCTTATTCAGGGATAAAAAATCAGTGATTCACCAGAGGGAAGTAGGAAGCGATACCGATTCGTATCAGGGATCGCTAAGATATCTTCTCAGGCAGGATCCGGATATTATAATGATCGGCGAGATACGAGATCCTGACAGTATGTACACAGCGATAAGGGCAGCCAATACGGGACATCTTGTATTTACTACACTTCACACCACAGACGCGATACAGACCATAAGCCGTATCCTGTCATTCTTTCCCGGTGATCTTCAGAATGAGGTAAGGAATCTGCTTGCAGTTACTTTAACCTGCATCGTATCTCAGAGGCTGATCCCGACGAGAGACGGAAAAGGCAGGGTGCCGGCAACCGAGATTTTAATAAATAATGAAACTGTAAAAGAGGCGATAATCGATCCCGCCAAACAGGCCGATATAAGAATGTCGATCGAAAAAGGTGAAGTGATATACGGGATGCACAATTTTGACCAGAGTATCTATAAGCTCTACGAGAAGGGTTTGATATCTTATGAAGAAGCAATTAGAGGCGCTTCAACTCCGGCCGACTTTGAAAGAAGGTTGAAAGGGCTCGATTCTTCAGGCGATAACAATTATGAACTTGGTGATTACAACGCAAACAAATAAATTTTAGGAGAGGAAAATGGATTTTCCAAAAGAATTGCTTTTTACCGAAGACCATGAATATGCCAGGATAGTTGACGGTGTAGCGACAATAGGTGTTTCAGAATATGCTCAGGAACAGTTGGGAGACATAACTTACCTTGAATTGCCTCAAGTGGGTGACGCGATCGGCAAAGGAGACAGTTTAGGAGTAATCGAAGCTGTTAAAGCAGCGTCAGATATCTATTCGCCTGTTTCCGGAGAAATAATCGAAGTTAACTCTGATCTCGAAAGTAACCCCGAGCTGGTAAATAAGGACTGCTACGGAAAAGGATGGATTGTGAAAGTTAAAATGAGCGACAGTTCCGAGGTTTCTTCACTTATGAATGCGGATGCTTACAAAGCACATGTAGAATAAAAATACGGGATAAAAATGCCTTATATAAGCAATACAGACAAAGACAGAAAAGAAATGCTCGATGCGATCGGAGTTAAGGATTTCAAAGAACTTCTAAAAGAGATACCCGAGGAATTTCTTTTCAAAGGAAGATTGGGCCTTGGCCACGGTCAGAGCGAACTGGAAATAACAAAACAGATGAAATGTCTGGCAGGAAAAAATAAAAACACATCTGAAATCACTTCATACCTCGGTGCAGGTTCTTACGATCATTACATACCTTCAATTGTGCCGTATTTGATATCAAGACCAGAATTCCAGACTGCTTACACTCCATATCAGGCTGAGATCAGTCAGGGAACCCTTCAGAGCATCTATGAATATCAGTCACTGGTTTGTAATCTAACCGGAATGGATATCAGCAACGCTTCAATGTATGACGGCGCATCAGCTATGGCTGAAGCGGCAATATTAGCCTGCCGAAGCACAAGAAAAAATAAAATACTTATTTCTTCAACTGTAAATCCGGGTTGGATAGAGGTCGTAAAAACATTTACCCAGTCCATGAAATACGAAATAATTACCGCGGATGTTACTGACGGTGCCGCAGTGCTTGATAATTTTAAAAAGGCGATCGATGATGATACAGCCTGTATCATCGTGCAGAACCCGAACTTTTTCGGTAATCTCGAAGACTACCAGGGAGTCGCAGACCTGATACACGGCAAAAAAGGGTTGCTGATCGTGGCGATAGATCCGATAAGTATCGGTCTTTTCAAGAAACCTTCAGAATATGGAGCTGATATCGTAGTAGCGGAAGGACAGGCTCTCGGATTGCCTCAGGCTTTCGGCGGACCTTATCTCGGCATTTTCGCATCGACCAAACAGTTCATGAGAAAAATACCTGGCAGAGTTGTAGGCGTGACCCAGGATGTTGACGGCAAAAGAGGTTTCGTTCTTACACTTCAGACCAGAGAGCAGCACATCAGAAGAGATAAAGCAACATCGAATATATGCTCAAATCAGGCACTTTGCGCTTTAGCGGCCGGAATATATCTCAACACTATGGGCGAGGAAGGTCTAAAAGAGGTCGCAGAGAACTGCTATTGGAGAAGTCATTACCTTGCTTCCAGAATCAAGGAAGTTGAAGGTCTTGAACTGAAGTACGATAAACCGTTCTTTAAAGAGTTTGTAGTCAGATCGAAATACTGTGTTGACAAGATCATGGAAAAAATGCTCGAACACGATATTTTCGCCGGAATACCGCTTAAAAGATTCGGCATGGCTAAGGATGAGTTCCTTGTGACCGTTACCGAAAAAAGAAGCAGAGAGGAAATGGATAAATACATTGAAACTCTTAAAAGTATCGTAAAGGGTTTTTAATTTTATTTGAAACAGACCATAAAAAGCGACGAAAATTTTCGTCGCTTTTTGTTTCTGAAGGGATTTGAATGAAGTATAGATTTCAGCATTACTTCGAATATTATGTCATGCTTATCTTCCAGGCAATAATTAGAATATTGCCTTTAAAATCGACAGTTTTGATTGCAAAGCTGCTCGCAAAAACTGTAACTCTGTTTTATAAAGTCAGAAACAAAACAGCTATGGACAATCTTGCCGTAGCTTTTCCTGAAATGAGTTTTCAGGAAAGAAAAAAGATCAGGAATCAATGCTATGAACATATTCTGATGTCTTCATTTGAAAGTTATAAATATATGTATTTAACAAAAGAACAGAAATTAAACCATCTCATGATTGACGACGACTCGAAAAGACTTCTTTTCAGGGTCAATGAAGAGGGGAGAGGCTGTGTGGTAGTCGGCGGTCATTACGGTTTTTTTGAGGCAGGCGGTCACTATTCAACATGTTTCGGTATAAAATCAGCATTCGTTGTGGCTAATCAGAAAAATAAACTTACCGAAAAACTTATTGACATTCCGAGAGAAAAAGCTGGACTTCTGGTTATTCACCGCAAAAATATGATCAAGCTGTTCCGTGCCTTAAAAGATAATTATATTATAGCTCTTCTTTCGGACCAGGATGCAGGACGGAAGCTCGGTATTTTTGTTAACTTTTTCGGCAAACCTGCTTCAACTCACAAAAATCCAGCCGTTATCTGTCTTAAGCACAATGTTCCTATGCTTATAGTAAATACAGTCCGGGATAGCAAAGATATCAGTCTTCATCACCTAACATTTACCGAAATTGATTTTAAGGATATTTTAAATTCAGACATATCTCCAGACGACAAGGTCAAAGAACTGGTTCAGAGATATACAGATCTGCTGGAAGCTCAAATCAGGCAGGAACCGTCACACTACTGGTGGATACATAAAAGATATAAAACAAGACCATAAAAAAAGACCCGAACATCGGGTCTTTAATCTTTTAGTAAACGGCATTGTTACGCCACTATCGTTTTTCCTGCTTTTATACAGCTTGCACAAGCCTTGATCTTTAAAGTCTCGTTGACTTTTCTTACTCTGACAACCTGAAGGTTGGGATAAAAAACTCTTTTGGATCGTCCGGTAATATTTATACCGACTCCGCCTTTTTTCTTCGCCATACCTCTTCTGCAGAACTGACCGCCGAAAACCGGTCCTTTGCCGCAAATGTCACATATTCTTGACATAATAACCTCTTTATTTCAATAATTAAATTACTTTCACTCGAGCCTACGCCCAACGAGGTTGAAATATACTTTCACATTAAAATTATTGCAAGTTAAATTTTATATTATTTTTGTTGCATCGAAATGCGTTTGATGTTAAGTTTATAATATTAGAGAATGTAAGGCTTGTTTATGTTTGACAAATGGATCAGTCTGCTGAAAATGAAAGAAAAAATTCCTTTTGACGCATCTGTGTTCAATGACCCTTTTGCGCAGCAGGTCGGGTGGACTCCGATAGCCTCCGGAGGAGCTAATTTTAAGACCCACAATCTTGTTCAGACAAGCGTAAACAGGATGGAGTTCAAAGCCGGAACATTCATGAAAGTCTTTGCAGGAATTTTCATATTTTTCGGTATAACGTTCGCCACTCTTATCCCGTTTGTGATACTAAGACAGCCTGAAATAAATTACTGGATAATGATACTTCCTGTTTCCTTCGGATCGATTTTTGCGATAATAGGTTATTTTATTTATCGAACCGCTGCCTGTCCGAGAGTATTCGATAAAAGTTCCGGTTTTTACTGGAAAGGAAGAGAAGAGCCAAATCAGATGATAAACCCGGAGTATCAGAAGTATACAAAATTAAGCGAAATTCGCGCGCTTCAGATAGTATCTGAGCATGTAAGAGGGAACAAAAGTTCTTACACAAGCTACGAACTTAATCTGATAATGAAAGACAGAAGCAGGATCAATATTGTTGATCATGGAAATATTAAAGCGCTGAGGTCAGACGCCGTTATTTTAAGCGGATTTATAAATGTTCCCTTCTGGGATGCTACGGAGGAAAGATCGTCATGAAAAAAAATCACAATTTGTTCATTCTTCTTATTTTCATTGTTTTTATTTGCGCATGTCATAAAGCAGAAAAGCCAAAACCCTTAGAGGATATTTGGGTTGGAATGACTAAAACCGAAATTGTAAAATTAGTCGGTGCTACAAACGAAAAAAGGTATATGACCAAGTCAAACAATCAGATACAGGGTCCCGAAAGAGAATTCTGGCACAAAATCCCTACAGGTACAAAGCTTGAAGTATGGACATACCAGACAGCGGGAGGAAAACTTAATCTGTATTTTTTTGGAAAATCAAGCGATCTGAAATACAAGATATTAATTAAATAAATATAAAAGGCAATTCATCGAATTGCCTTTTATATTTAATGTTCTGCGAGAATTTAGTACTTATCAAGCCTTCCGACAACTTTCTCGACTTCATCAAGTATCTCTCCGGATCTTACCAGAGATTTCATTTCCGTATGATCTTTGTATAAAGGCCTGTCGATATCAAGAAAATCGACATATTTTCTAACAATATCTTTCGCTTTCTGAGTTCCATGCCCGAACTTATACTCCTCTTTTCTGAAATCAAGGGCTTGCGCAGCAGCCATGAATTCTATCCCGAGAATTCCGTTCGCGTTGTCTAGTATCTGGAAGTTTTTAATAGCGGTATTCATGCCCATAGAAACGAAGTCTTCCTGATCGGCGGCGGCAGGGATAGACATGATCGAGGCAGGCGTCGAAAGGAGTTTCTGTTCCGTTATCTGCATATCTGCCGTATATTGGCTGAGCATAAGTCCGGAGAACATTCCTGCGCCTTTTGTAAGAAATGCAGGTAATCCAACGCTTAAAGCAGGATTGTTCAGCCTGTTCAGCCTTCTTTCAGACAGAATGCTTACCATTGTGATACAGTAACCTGCCATATCCATCGGAACCGCAACAGGCGATCCCTGAAAATTTGCGCCTGAAAGCTGCATGTTTTTATCAGGAAAGAAGATCGGATTGTCGCCGACCCCGTTCAATTCTATTTCAACCTGCGAACGGGCATAAGCGAGCGCATCGTGGGCGGCGCCGATCACCTGAGGCGTTGAACGCATCGAATAGGCGTCCTGAACTTTACATTTTACACGACCCTCTTTCAGATCTCCGCCTGAAACTATCTTGTTTATAGATTCGGCGCTTCTGACAGCACCTTTAAATCCTCTTACTTCATGAAGAAGCCTTGTATAAGGTTTCATATTGGCTTTCAATGCTTCAAGCGACATTGCCGCGGCTATTTCAGCTTGTTTCAGCCATCTGTCAGCGTCATAAAGAAATATCGCGCTCATAGCCGTAAGAACATTCGATCCGTTGATCGTCGCAAGTCCGTCTCTTGCCTGTAAGCCGGGAACAGGTATCTTTGCCTTGTCCATGGCTTCTTTTGCAGGCATCAGTTTGCCTTTGTAATAAGCCTGGCCTTCGCCCATCATAAGAAGAGCTATCTGCGACATCGGCGCTAGGTCACCGCATGCTCCCACTGAACCTTTCAGGCAAACGAAAGGAGTGACACCTTTATTTAAAAGCTCGACTAAAGTCTGAGTGATATCAATACGGACGCCTGAATTGCCGTGAGCGTGAACATTTATTCTTGCAAGCATG